>NZ_JAKUFR010000031.1:0-52763 GCF_022663555.1 Bacillus cereus group sp. BfR-BA-01381 | reverse complement strand
AAATTAATGTAAATATCGTAAAAGATACTTCAACAGCTGTTAATTTATTTGAAAGTAAACAAGTAGACCGAATTACGATTAATTCAGAGTTTGTTGATAAATATCAAAAAGATCCGAGCTTAAAGAAAATGGAACGTCCTTCTGTGACGTTTTTCCGATTTAGTCAAAAGAACCCTTTGTTAGCAAACAAAAATGCTCGTAAAGCTATTTCGCTTGCTTTTGATAAACAAGGAATCGCAACAACGATTTTAAACAATGGTTCTATACCTGCGAATGCATTCGTTCCAAAAGGATTCGTAAAAGGACCTGACAATAAAGATTTTCGCAGTACAAGTAATGTAAAAGTAGAAACAAATGTGAAAGAAGCTAAAACACTATGGGAAACTGCGAAAAAAGAAACAAACTTACAAAACGCTTCTCTTTCAATCATAACAACAGATGAGTCTAACGATAAAAAAATTAGTGAGTTTTTAAAAGGTGAACTGGAGAAAAACTTACCCGGATTAAAAATCACATTACAACCACTTCCAGTAAAAGCATTTTTAGATCGTGAAGGAAATGGCGATTTTGAAATCTCACTTTCTACTTGGGGACCAGATTATCCTGATCCTACAACATTTTTAAATATGTTCGTCACAGACGGACCGTTTAATAAGATGAGTTACTCAAACAAACAATACGACGAATTAATTGAGAAAACGAGCTCTACTTTAGTAACTGACTTACCAGCACGTTGGAAAGCGTTCCAAGATGCCGAGAAAATCTTACTTGAAGATGGTGCAGCTATCGCTCCAATCTTCCAATCAGGACTTGTATATTTAGAACGTCCAACAGTAAAAGGTGTTGTTGTTCGTCCATTTGCAGGAATTTATTCTTATAAATGGGCCTCTATTACAGAATAAGAAAAAGGCGATCCTAAAACATTTTAGGATCGCCTTCTTTATTAAATTGCAAAACGCTTATATTTTTCGTAATCGCTCGTCTTACATTCCACTTCTAGTTTCGTACCTTCGTTTTCATAACTCGTAGATAGAACGTGCGCATGAGTATTGAAATAAGAAACCACCTGTCCTTGATCATACGGAATTAACATTTCACACTTCGTATACTCTTTATAAATGTGTGAGCGAATCATTTCGACAAGCTCTTTTATTCCAACATGTTTCTTCGCCGATAAATAAACACGGTCTTCTTGTACTTTCGGAATTTCGACATCTACCATATCTGATTTGTTATAAGCATAGATTGTTGGAATATTTTCTACTCCAATTTTCTTTAACGTTTCATTTGTAATATCAATTAACTGTTCATAATTTGGATTTGCATAATCTACAACATGAATAAGTAAGTCTGCTTCCGCTACTTCTTCTAACGTTGAACGGAATGCTTTCACAAGATGATGCGGTAATTTACTTACAAATCCAACTGTATCTGTTAATAAGAATGATTTATTATCTGGTAAATCAATATTTCGCACCGATGTTTCTAACGTCGCGAATAACATATCTTTTTCAAATACTTGTTTTTCTTCTGTCCCATTATAAATTTCAAGCATCGCATTCATCGTCGTTGATTTTCCTGCGTTCGTATAACCTACTAATGCTACAACAGGAATTTCATTTTTCTTACGTTGCTTTCGCTGCGTTTGACGCTGCGCAACAAGAGCTTCTAAATCTTTATTTAAAACTGAGATTTGTTCTTCAATTTTACGACGATCCAACTCTAATTTCTTCTCACCGACACCTTTATTTTTCGTACCAACACCGCCGCTCTGTCTTCCTAACGATTCGCGAAGACCGATTAAACGAGGCATCATATACTGAAGATGGGCCACCTCTACTTGCAACTGCGCTTCTTTCGTTTTCGCACGTTGCGCAAAAATATCTAAAATTAATATGGTACGGTCAATTACTTTACAATCTAAATCCGCTTCCAAATTTCGAATTTGTGAAGGAGATAATTCGTCATTAAAGATGACCATATTCGCATCTACTTCATTTACATAGGCTGCTACTTCTTCAATCTTTCCTTTTCCAATATAGTGAGATGGATTTACACGTTGTAAATTTTGCGTCACTTGGCCAATTACCTCTACATCACAAGCTTCTGCAAGATTCGTTAACTCTTCCATCGAATACGCAAAGTCATCTTCATTACCTAAATTTACCCCAACTAAAACTGCTCTTTGTAATAATTCTTCCATATATTTATTCCTCCATTTCGATTACGTAAAATAAAAAACACAGGTAACTGCCTGTGTTTTCGTAAACGGATAAGGGTTCACCAAAGAAACAGGAGAAAGCTGTACTTTCATCCTATCTCATAGTCAAAAAGCCCCAAGATCATATACGTATCCACAATAAGTGTTCACCTATACGATCCCATTCTATTTATAAAGGCAAAACAAAAAGAGGGCGTATTCGTCCCTCCCTCTTTTTCACATATAAGCTTAATAAAGGGTTCCTTTAAAATAGGCAGACCAATCCCGTTCACTCTGCACACAGACAGAGCCTTTGAGCGCTATTCAATTATTGGCACAAAGTATTGAGACGTAATCTGATTAAGATCAAAGGAAGCCCCTCCGTTCATTTTAAGTTACATAAAGTGTAGCATAAGTAATTCGCTTTCACAAGGTTAAACCACCTATAGAAACTGAAAGAAAATCTTTGTATTTTTACTTTAATCGTCATTTTTTGCGCTTTTTTCTTACAATAAAAATCACAAGAGCTACTATCAGTAACAGACCTACAGAAAGAGTAACAACTTGCCACCAGCTTAAACCATTCAACATGCCACCTTTTAAATCGACTTTCTTGGTCGGAACAGATTCTTTTGCAATTTGACTTAAAGTTACTTTGTCCGCCCCTGCCTCATCTAATCTCTTCGTTCTACTACAACTATTTGTGTGTAATTGTTTTTCCAATCCTCTTTGAGAAGAATATACTAAGTACTCTCCTCCTTCCACAAAGTGAAATACACAATCACCACCATTTGTATATACAATAATTTGCGAAGAATTTGTCCCTTTCCAAATTTTCTTCACTTCAAATAATACTTCAATTCCAACCCCTTCTTTCCTTCCAACCTCAATTACTTTTCCCTCAAACACTACATCGTTTTTTTGAAAGGCCTCTTCTGCTGATACGTTAATACAATCACAAGCATAAGATTTCTCTGAAAAAATAATAAGAATAAAGCTACAAATAATGACAACAGGCAACATGCGTAAAACTGTTTTCAAGGAGCTCAACTCACTTCATTATCAATTTTAAAAACTTCTCATATATTATTTTTTACAACACTCGCTAAATTCCTTCATAGTAAGCTAAGTCGTTCAATACACCAAAAATCTATATTGACATTTTTATAACCTGATATTAGTATCAGGTTACAAAATAAAGTTAGGAGCTGTTCCTATGAATTCTAAATCTCGTATTACTGCAATTGGTACTCATGTTCCAAATCAAATACTCTCTAATCATGATTTAGAAAAAATGATCGATACGAATGATGAATGGATTGTACAAAGAACAGGAATGAAGGAAAGAAGGATTGCTAGCGAAGACGAATACTCCTCACACTTAGCCATTAAAGCAATTGAAAATTTATGTACAACATATAAGAAAAACTTAGAAGATGTCGACTGTATCATTGTTGCTACTACTACTGCTGATTACGTTTTCCCTAGTGTTGCTTGCCAAATACAACAATACTTCAACATACCTCATACAATAGCATTTGATTTAAATGCCACTTGCGCTGGTTTCACATATGGCTTGCACGTCGGTAATAGCTTGATTACTTCTGGATCACATAAAAAAGTACTTGTCATAGCGACAGAGACATTATCAAAAGTTACTGATTACATCGATAGAACGACCTGCATTTTATTTGGCGATGGTGCTGGCGCTATTTTATTAGAAAGAGATAAAAACAAATCGAGCTTTATTGCTGCTCATATGGGCACAAATGGTGACGGCGGAATTCATCTATACAGAACAAACTTATCTACAACTATGAATGGTACACCACTGCAAACAAATGAAAAAATCGTGCAAAATGGAAGAGAAGTATATAAATGGGCAACACGCACGGTGCCAACAGGGATAAAAGAACTATTACATACCGCAAATATGCAAAAGGATGATATAGACTGGTTCATTCCTCATAGTGCTAATTTACGAATGATCGAATCTATTTGTGAAAAATCTCAAATTCCAATACAAAAAACATTAACGAGTGTGGAATTTATGGGGAATACATCTTCCGTCTCTATTCCACTCGCACTAGATTTAGCTAGAAAAGAAGGAAAATTAAGTAACGGAGACACACTTTTACTATACGGATTTGGCGGTGGTCTTACGCATTTAGGGCTTATTGTGAAGTGGGATTTAATTTAAGTTTATAAAAAGAGGTTCTAGTTAGTAACTAGAACCTCACTTCAATTTCGTTATCCTTTTCGGGACCATATCACAACAGGAATAAGCATGAAAGCTACCCCCCCTCCAGCTAATGATAATGCCGCATAACTTGAATTCGCCACTACCATTCCTGACATCGCTCCACCTGAAGCTCCAGCTAGCGCAATAAACACATCTATTTTCCCTTGTGTCTTTGCACGTGTGGAAGGGATAGTTGCATCAACAATTTGAGCCGTACCACTTATTAAACCGAGGTTCCATCCTAATCCAAGTAATGACAAAGCAACAATTAATAGTATTAAAGAATCACTTGGCGCTATCGCCGCTATGACACCTGCTGCTAGTAAAATTACTCCACCAGCTATACTCATCGTAGTTCTTCCAATTTTGTCAATTAGCATTCCCGTAAAAAGAGACGGAAGATACATTGCACCGACATGAAAACCAATTACAAGACCTACTGCACTTAAAGCGTGACCGTGGTGTCCCATGTGAACTGGAGTCATCGTCATAATTGCAACCATCACGATTTGAGTAAGTATCATTACGATAGCTCCAACCGTAATGCCTCTTTTATTTTCTTTCACTTCCTCTGTTACTGCTTGCCCTTTATATGTATGTTCTTGTTTATATGATTCTATCATATTAGCAATAAGTAACGGATCGGGACGAAGCATAACAAATAGTACAAGACCCGCCAGTATAAATGCAGCTGCTGATAATATGAACGGACCAGCAAGTTCAGGAATTCCAATTGAATGAGCAAACCTTCCCATTACACCTACTAAATTCGGACCTGCGACTGCACCAAAAGTTGTCATTACCATAGTAATACTAATGGCAGTTGCTCTTTGCTTCTTATTCGCTAAATCCGTTCCAGCATAACGCGCTTGTAAATTCGTAGCCGTACCTGCACCGTATATGAGTAAAGAAACTAGTAAAAGAATAATACTATTTATTACAGCTGACAATACAACTCCAATAGCCCCTAGTCCCCCTACTATAAAACCTGCTGCAAGCCCTATGCGGCGACCGTGTTTTTGCGATAACTTCCCGACAAAGAAAGCCGCTACCGCCGATCCCATTGTAAACATAGCAGCTGGTAATCCTGCATATGCATCTGTCCCAAGCATTTGTTGTGCAAGAAGTGCACCTACTGTAATCCCAGCAGCCAACCCTGCTCCGCCGAACATTTGTGAAATACTTATGATTAGTAATGTTCGTTTATATAATTTTTGCTGCTCTTCTTCTGTATACATACGATTATTTATTGAAACATTGGCTGTATTAATCATTTCCTCACCCTCTCTATAAAGTGAAACTTTAATCGGTGGGGGTCTTACTGCCCATTAAAGCGGGATAAAACTAATCCCCCTTGTTAATGTACTATAGAACAACAAAATCCCCAAATTTATAATGCTGAAATGTATTTATACATGTAAAGAACCCCACGGTTTACGTTTCACTCATTACCGAAGGGTTCCTATAATAATTATACTAATTTTTTCACAACTAGCATTCCATCATTTGAGTATAACTCACCTTTAGATTATTTCCCTTACACTCCCCCTACAACTCTTTCTCCTCTCTTTTTACTCAAAGCCTTTCCTTCCCAAAATAACAAACTCACTAAAGCAAAGAGTAAAATAATTGGCACACTCGCTTTATATAAATCTGTAAAACTCATAGCCATCTGATTCTTAGCATAATGATTCACATCGTTCGAAAATGCACGTACTTCTTTCTTTATACTTTCTTCTTGTTTTTCAACTTCATTTGTCACTTGATTCATAACTTCTTCTCTTTTTATATCTCTATATTCTACTGGAACAGCATTTAATACTTCATCTACTTTTTGGTGAATTAATTCGTCTTTTTTCTCTTTATTTAACCCTACAAATTTTTCATTTTGATGCTTTTCTACATTCGTTTCTATACTTTGATTCTCTATTTTTTCTTTTGTTACTTGTAATATCTCAGCTTGCTCGACACTACTCACATGAATATTACGCACCTTTTCTTCTGCATAACGATATACATTCTCTTTATTTACAGTTAAGTTGTGAGTTAAGTTAGATACAAATATTGCGACCGCTAAAACAATACCTACTTGCCGCAACATTGACACAACACTTTGAGAAGCAGTTAATAATTCCCCTTCAAACGAAGAAGCACTTAAAACTGTAATTGGACCTACTACTAAACCATACCCAACACCCAATATCATACATGGAATAATAATTTCTATATTTGTTGAATTAACATCAATCATTTGCAACCAATAATAAGATAAGCCCATAACAAGAAAGCCTGATAAAATAATAGTTACTTTTCCGAGTTTTTTAATTAAAGTTGCTGCAGCTGGTGAGACAAAAAATATCATTGCTGAAATAGGTGTCACTAAAAAAGCTGCTTCAATTTCCGTTCGCCCTTGTATTTTCGTTAAGAATGTTGGAAGTAATACAGTAACTCCAATTAAAAATACATTACTTAATATGACAACGATAGATGCTCCGACAAACATTCGATCTTTAAATAAATTTAAATTCACCATCGGATTATGAATCTTTCGTTCTACTAGAACAAATAGAATAAGAGAAATAGTACTAAGTACATAACAAGACAAAGCTATATTACTTTGCCATCCCCATGTATTTCCTTTTACTAATATGAGAGTAAAAGAGAAAATTGCTAAGCTACTTAATAGTAGTCCTACCCAATCTATTTTTGAGATAATACGTTCTTCATTTTTTATTTTTAACATAGTGCAGCATAAAATGATTCCAAGAATACAAATTGGAACATTTACGAAGAACACCCATCTCCAACCGAAATTTTGTGTAATAACTCCACCTATTACTGGTCCCATCGCAGCTGACAGACCTTGTGTTACGCCTAAAATTGCAAGTGCAACATGCCTCTTAGCTAATGGCATTGCTGATACACCAATTACCATACTAGTTGGAAATAAAATCGCTGCCCCTACACTTTGTATAAAGCGAGAAAAGATAAGAAAATCTCCCGTATTAGCAAAAGCACACAGTACTGACCCGCCACCAAAAATCACCAGACCAAGAATATACATCTTTGCTTTTCCAAAGATATCAGCTATCCGCCCTAGCGGAATAGCAAGTACTGCTATTGTCATTGTATAAACATTTAATACCCAAGACATCTTTTCCAATGAAGTATTTACACTCGTTTGTATCGCTGGTAAAGCTATATTCATAATAGTCGTATCAATCATACAAAGAAATATACCTAAACACATTAAAAAGACAATCTTAATCCCCTTTGATTGCTCCATATTCATCCACCCTTTATTTATTGTGAACTTGTTTTTCATTCTTCTGTTTTATTGTTTTTTTGTTTCTAATTGTTCTAGTTTTCTTTTCAATGTCTCAACTTGAGCACTATACGATGCGATACCTACATCGAGTGAAATTTCCTCAACAAAAGTAATACCTTCTCTCCACTTTTCATATTTCAGACGTAGATCCGCAATGTATGCTTCTTTCCTTTCAATCTCGTCCTTAATCCATCTTTTTATCGCCTGATCATCGCTATAATTACCGAAATACATCCTCATTAAAAAGTCTGAACGTAAAACATCTTTCTCTACATCCGTTTGCATGTATTGATAAAACTCTTCACGCCCCTCATCTGTAATAAAGTACATTTTCTTATTTGGTTTCCCTTCTTGCATAACAACTTCTTTTTTTATTTTCCCCTCTTTTTCCAACTGACGTAACGTTGGATAGATCATTCCAAAACTTCCATCAAAGAAATGAGTAAATACGTCTTCAAACACAATTTTAATATCATAACCAGACAATTCTTTTTCCATTAGTAAGCCTAAAACAACATCTCTTCCCTTCACAATAAGACCCCCACACAGTATATAATCAATAATCATATTAACAATGTTAATATGATTATTGATTATATACCTTATTCTGTTAATTGTAAAATGTTTCTAAATAAAAAATACCCTGTAATTTTGTTGTTCCAAATTACAGGGTATCTCTACTTTATATTTCATATATAAACCTTGTACTATTTTACAACTACATCTTGATTCGTTTCAAAGTCTTCCGTCTTACCTTCTTTCATTTCATAATAATAAGAAGGCAATTCTATACCATGCTCTACAAAATAATCCTCAATTAACGAAATAATCACTTTCAACGTTTTCAAACGTGCGTATAATTTATCGTTGCTCGCGATTATTTGCCATTTTGCATTGGGCTTATTTGTTTTTTCAAACATGTCTTCCATTGCCTCAACATACTCGTCCCATTTTTCACGGTTACGCCAATCTTCATCTGTAATTTTCCATCTTTTTAAAGGATTGTTCTCTCTATCTTTAAACCTCTTTAATTGCTCATCTTTACTAATATGATAGAAGAACTTCCCGATTATATAATGATCATCTGTTAGTAGTTTTTCAAAATCATTAATCTCACCATACGCTCTCATCCACTCTTCCTTTGTAGCAAACCCTTCAACACGCTCAACTAACACGCGGCCGTACCACGAGCGATCGAAAATAGTAATTTGCCCGTACTGAGGTATTTTCCGCCAGAAACGTCGCAAGTAATGGTACCGCTTTTCATGAGGTGCTGGTGCTCCAATTGGATTTACTTGAAACCCACGCGGATCAAGGTGCTCTGTCACTCGTTTAATCGCTCCGCCTTTTCCTGCCGCATCCCAGCCTTCCATAACGAGCATAACTGCGATTTTTTCTTCTTTTACTATTTGCTGCAACGCTAATAAGCGCCTTTGATATTTTTCAAGTTTCTTATTGTACTTAGATTTCGATTCAATTCTTTTCGTTACATCTACTTTAGCAAGAACTCCATTTTCCATAAAACAAATCCCCCTTGTTGTATGACAATGTTATTTTAACATATTATTGGAAATTTTCTACATTAGAAAAAAACTGTGTAGAAAAATTTCTACACAGCTTCCTTCTCTAATTGCACATCTACTTCAATATTCTCATTTTTATTTTTCACAGCTTTTATAAAGAATACAGCAGTTAATATAACGGTAATAACCGCACCTACCATATAAGATATGTTTAACGGAATATTAAAACCAATTTTTGCATTTAAAATGTAAATGACAGTCATGAGCGTCATAAATATCGCCGGAATTAAGGAAACAACATACGGTTTTCCTTTTATAAATAAATACATCGTTCCAATCCATAACGCAATTGCTGCAGTCGATTGGTTAGCCCAAGAGAAATATCTCCATAATAGTGTGAAATCAATTTTCGTTAAACCGTATGCAATAACAAACAATGGAATTGCAATAATTAAGCGGTTTTTCAATTTCGTTTGATTAAAATTGAAATAGTCCGCAATGATAGAACGTGCCGCACGAAATGCAGTATCACCAGATGTAATTGGTAGTACAATTACTCCGATAACAGCAATCGTTCCGCCGACAGCCCCTAACATTGTCTTTGAGATTTCACTTACAACCGCAGCTGGTGTACCAGATTTAATTAACTCATTTAATTCACCATATGAGAAAATACTCATCGCCGCCGCTGCCCAGATCATCGCAATAATTGCTTCTGCAATCATCATGCCGAAAAATACATATCGGCCGTGTTTTTCAGTTTGAAGTGTTCTTGAAATAATTGGTGATTGTGTTGCATGAAACCCGGATAAAGCACCACATGTAATTGTCAGCATTAATAGTGGAAAAATCGGTGCATTATCTGGATGCATATTTTCAAACGTTAATTCTGGGATAGGAGAACCTTTTATTATCATCATTCCCCCTATACCAATAGCACTTATTAGCAATAATGCACCTAATACCGGATAAATCTTCCCAATAATTTTATCAATTGGCAAGATCGTAGACAAAATGTAATATACAAAAATAACAGTTAGGATAATAGTGATTGACACTTTCCCTTGTAATACGATATCAAGTAATGATGCTGGTGTTGTAATAAACACAGTTCCTACTAATACTAAAAGCAACAGTGAAAAAACATTTACAATGTGTCTCATTGCATTTCCTAAAAACTTCCCTGCTAATTCAGGAATATGCGCCCCTTTATTTCGAATAGAAATCATCCCTGTAAGATAATCATGAACAGCACCTGCAAAAATAGCCCCTATTACGATCCAAACAAATGCAACCGGTCCATATAAAGCACCTAATATTGGCCCAAATATAGGTCCAGTACCTGCAATATTTAATAATTGAATCATAGAATTCTTTCGCCTATCCATAGGCACATAATCTACGCCATCTTGGTTCACATAGGCCGGCGTCTTTCTTTTGTAATTGACTCCAAATATCTTTTCAATAAACTTTCCGTATGTAAAATAACCAATTATCAATACGACGATTGATACTAAAAATGTAATCATTCCTATCCCCTCCCCTTTACAGAAAATGCTTTCCTATTCCTATATAAGAAAACGTTTTCAATTTATTCTAGCATATTTAACCAAATTAAATAAATATTTTATATAGAATTTTTAGTATATTCTTTTTATAACAAAAGTATCCCCCTTATAACAATAAGAGTGACTTGATTATTCGTAACTAAATCCATTCCAACGATAAGGCTTAGTACCCCAATACTTATATACACAATTACTGCATTACATGGATTCAAATCTAAAAACATCCCCAAAATAAATATATACAAAAATAATAATTGTAGAAAAATACTGCTTCCCATACTTACGAGTTCTTTCAATATATCCTCTCCCTAAACCGTATGGTATATTATCTCAAAAAGAGAAGAAAATAATGAACAAATCCATTAAAGAATGGGAGCTCTGAAAAAATGAAACAAAAAATATTAACTCTCTTTACGCTTATATGCTTAGCACTACCAATACAAGCTAGTGCATACACATTTCAATCACTACCAATTGCATCAAAGTCTAAACAATGGTATATCGAAATTGATAAATCTCATAACGTAAACAAGCAAGCAATCCAGCCAAAACAAGGTGTATTTGATACATATAGTTTACTCGTAAAAAACATCGGTCATGATGTATCAAACGTATCCGTGGAAATACTTGATAACAATCCTACCTCTAAAGCTACCTTTAAACCTACTACACCTAATGAAAATATTTCTAAAAGTCATACAAGCTTTGACTACATGGTATTCCCATTAGACTTTAATAGCCATAATTTTAAAGTTGTGATTACTTGGGAAGAAAAGAACTTTTCTTACAACGGCCATCCAGTAAATGAAAGTAAAAAAATGAAACAAACATTTGTATTTAATGAAGAGTAAGCCCTAATTTGATTAGGGCTTACTCTTCATTTACAAAACCAGATTGAATTGCTTCTGTCACTTCTTTTGTGATGTCCAGTTTTGTTGCATCGGTGCTAATTTTCTTATGCCAAATATGCACGGAAGGCTTTTCGTTAAAAAAATGTTTTATTAATACTAGTTGATTATATGCTAGCTTATTTTCTCTATGGGTAGCAATATAGACTGTGAAATTTTTTGCTTCAACGATCTTTTCCTGCAAAGTATATTGGTTGTCCCATTCCTTTGCGACTATATCTTTCAAATCTTCTATAATCATATAAATCGTTCCCCCTCCCCTTATATCATCAATCAAATCTTCGAATACTCGGCACACATAATGCTACTCCAATTGTTACAAGTACTAAAATAGCTAGTGTTATAATCGTTATCTCGCCACCTATGACAGTAGCTAACCACCCTACAACTACGTAACCTAGTGGCAATAAAGCAAATGAACCTAACATATCAAGGCTTGCCACTCTTCCGAATGCTTCTTCTGGCACGAGCTCTTGTAAACTCGTTTCCCAAATGAGTCCAAATATCATCATACCGAAACCTTCAATTGCCATTAATACAATTAAAACAGGTGCCCAAGTAATGAACGGCATTATTAAAAGTGCACAACCACTTATTAAAACACCACCATAGGCAAGTAATCCTCGCTTATGCCAACGCTCTTTCCCGCCGAATATTAGCGCAGCAACTACAGCTCCAACACCAGAGGATGCCATTCCTAATCCATACACATATGCTTCAAAATGATGATGAACATTAAATAACCATGGAATTAATACGACGATAATTCCTGCATAACAAATATTGATGAAAGAAAAGACTAAAATTGTAATCCATAACCACGGATGACTTTTTAAAACAAAAACACCTTCCATAAACTCTTTTTTATAGTCGACTTTTTTCTTTTCAATAGGTTTTACCTTTTTAAACTTTATTTCTCTTAAAAATAATAAACATAAAAATGATAACAAATACGTTACTGCATCTAGTCCAAATCCTATTCCAGCAGATGCAACTGAAACGATTAATCCTCCAAGAGCCGGTCCAATTAGTCGTATACCTTGATTACTCATTTGCGTTAATGCATTAGCTGCATTTCGAATTTCTGGTACAAATACTTTCGCTCTTACAGCCGCATACGCTGGCTGAAATATGCCTTCCATAAGTCCATATAATGCTACAAGTACATATAGAAGTGGAATTGTTAAAACATCCATAAATATAAGTGTTGCAAGTAATAGCATTAATATGCAGCGAATTATATCTGTAAATAACATTACTTTCACCCGATCCATTCGATCTACTACTAATCCAGCAAACGGTAACGCAAGAATATTAGGAAGCATGTACATTGCCATAGTCATTCCCATTACAACTGTTGAACCAGTTAATGAATACACAACGACTGGCAAAATAACCATCGTTATCGAACTACCTAAAGTCGAAAGCAATTGCCCAATCCACAAAAATTTAAAATGTGGTGACGCTTTAACTGGCAATAGCAATTTACCGATATAGCTTAATTTTTTCTCTGTTGGTATTTCTCCTTGCATACCTCTCTCCTCTTTTCGAAGGATTAAATCCTCCTAATAAAATGTTTTATTTTTAATAATATTCAATCTAATTATATATGAAATTATCAAATTTATGGTAATATTATCAAAAACATAAAGGAGATAATATATGAAAACAATTGAGACAGAAAGACTCATACTACGCTCATTACAATTATATGACGCTCTAGTAATCGAAAAATTAGCTGGCGATTATGATGTTGCTAAAACAACCCTATCTATTCCACACCCATATCCAAAAGGCTCTGCAAAAGATTTCATTACACATATGCTACAAGCAGAGATCGATAAAAAAGTTGTGATTTTTTCTATAATAGATAAGAATAATAAAGAATTAATAGGTGTAATTAATTTAAATTTAAATCATATTCATAAACGTGGGGAACTGGCCTATTGGGTTGGAAAGCCTTATTGGGGAAATGGATTTGGTACCGAAGCATCGAAAGCACTACTACACTATGGATTCAACGAGCTGCATTTAAATAAAATATTCGCTGCAGCTTTTACAAATAATCCTGGTTCATGGCGAATTATGGAGAAAATCGGAATGAAACATGAAGGAACGTTTAAACAGCATGTTGTAAAATCTGGTGAACCTATGGATATTACATACTATGGAATATTACTTGATGAATATAAATAAAAAGGTGTTTTCATAAATGAAAACACCTTTTTATTTATAATTTTAAGTTCTTCTTCAATGTCCAATATTTTTCTTGAGCATTTTCAAATGAAAATTCTACCCAGCCATTTGGATCTTCACGATATACATTTACTTTTGTACCATTTTCTAATTTTCCAACTTCATTTTGTGTCACATTTGGTACACTCTTAATTGGATTGTTAAACGGGAATGGCACTTGATAGTAAGATCCTACCGATTGGACAGTAGCTTTTGCATCTTTTGCATAATCTGTATAAGGAATCGCTTCACTTAATACTTCTACATTTAATGTATTAGGGTTTTTCGGTAGTCGTTTTGCATTTTGGTAATCCGCTTTATTAAAAGGCTTAATGCGTTCCATGATATTAGCGATTTTCCCAGCCCATGCTGTATCTGTTGAATACATAACATTCATTGCTGGTAATGTGTAACCTTTGAAATATCTTGCACCATCTTCTAAGTAGTTCTTTTTTACATAATCAGCGTTATATGAAATACTTAGTCCGTATGACGGTAAATATTTTGCATATGCAAATGGATCACGATCATATGCTCTTAAACCAAATAAATTATGTTTACGATATGCAATTTCTGATTTACCGTAACCAGATTCTAAGATTGCATGTGCAGCTAAGTATAGTGCATTCACACCATACTCATTTTGCGCTTTAATAAAGTCTTGTCCAATTCCAACTAACGGGCTATCTGGATGGAATCTTTGAATATAATTATCAATCTCTTGCGCTGTTACGTTAGATGGTAATGTCACATCTAGATTAATATATGAAGGCTGTTCAGCAGGAACATCCTTTTTAATTTGCATCGCTCTATATAACAATTGTGCATAGCTTTCACGTGTTAATACACCTGATGGATCAAATCCTCCAAGCTCATTCCCTATTGACACACCATTAGATTGCAATGCACTAATTGCTTCTTTTGCCCACCAATATGATGCATCTATATCGTTAAATGTATGTGGTGCTTTTACTTCTAATTTAAATGCTCTTTGCAAAATAACAGACATTTCAGCACGGGTTAATGATTCTTTCGGTCTAAACGTTCCTTTATCATCACCTACAAAAATCCCCATATCTGTTAATGCTAAAATTTCCTTTGGGAACATTGTCGTTCCTGCACTAATATCAGAGTATGGATTTTTGTAATCACTTTTTGCTTCTGGTTTTAATGCGCGATACATTAATGCTGCTACTTGCTCACGAGTTACAACATCTCCGAAGCCGAATTTACCATTATCGTAACCTGCAATAATTCCTTTTGACGTTAAATCAGTAATTGCTTCAAGTGCCCAATGATTTTTTGGAACGTCTGGAAATTCTTTTGTAGATGCAAACGAAGTTGCTGGAGCCATCACTACTTGAAGCGCGACTGTCACTGCTAACACATTAGAAATAACTTTTTTCATAAATTTTTTAACACGTTTTTTATATGCTTGTCCCGTGTTAACTTGCCTCCCTTTATCGTATAATTTTCCCTATTAAACTAACAAACTCTTAAATAGTCAACAGTAAAAGTATACGTGATAAAAATCAACTAATCTACCATTATTTTATTTATAATTAACATAATACGATATATCTTTTTATTTCGATACAAAATTACATAAAATCACATAAAAAGCCCATCTATATAAAGACGATGGGCTTAGCAATCAACATTATTATTTTGTTAAACGGGATTTAGAAACATCAAAGCCTTTCCACTCATAATAATCTAAAATCCCCTCATAAATTGCCTCAGCAGCTATTTGTCTTCCAGATTCTGAAGCTAACTTCTCATAATCCGTACTATTATCTAAAAATGCTAGCTCCGTTAGTACTGCTGGCATTTCATTTTCTCTTAGTACATAAAAATCTTCTGATTTTACACCACGATCTCTTGTATCTAGAGCTTTAACTAATCTCTTTTGTATTTTATTAGCTAACATATAACTATCTTTTTCACGTTCGGTTAATTCTTTCTTTTCAGATCCTTTAAAATAAAAAGTTTCTGTTCCATATCCATCATGTTTTTGAGAAGCATTTGCATGGATACTTACAAAAATATCTCCATTATGTTCCTTTGCGAAATCCACACGCTTTTTAAGGTCTTCTCCTTGTTTTTCATCAAGGCGAATATCTGTTTCACGTGTTAACATCACGCGGAATGGAGTTTGTTTCTCTATTAAACTTTGTAATCTTTTAGATGTATCTAATACAATATCACTTTCATGTAATCCTTGCGTTGCCTTCCCAGGGTCTGTTCCTCCATGGCCCGGATCAATAATAATTACCTGTTCTACTAAAGGGTTACCTATTTTAAGAGAATCTGCCTTTTTTATAAATTGAGCTGCCTCTGCTTTAGTTAGAATTTTTTCGGGCTCCCATTTGTCACCGGTTCCAATAGAAATCCCTAATTCAACTAGAATGTTAGCTTTTGCTTTACCCCAACTTTTTTCTAGATCACTAAATTTAGTTGCTGGAGTACCATTTACTTTAGAATCTAATTTGTAAGCTTCTACAATAAGAGAGGCCATTGAAACTCGGTCAATTTTCCCAGTTGGATCGAATACGCCCGCTCCTTTCCCTTTTACAACGCCAGCTTTTTCTACAGCTGCGATGAATGGGGTATACCATTGGTTTTGAGAATCACCGAAAGATGGTTTAGCATTTTTATCGATTGGTAAGTTTAAGATTTTAGCCATCATTGTAGCTGCTTCTGCACGAGTGATTTCTTTTTCTGGCTCAAACATTCCTTTTTCGTTACCTGTAACTGCACCTTTCTCTACTAAATAGTAAATAGAGTCTTTTGCCCAATGTTTAGCTGGGACATCTGGAAAATTTTTCGTTTGCGCGAAACTACTAGATGAATAAGATAATATACTAGCTGCAATTACTCCTGCTGCGATTATTCTATTTTTCATAGAATATATTCCCCTCTCAAGTACGATGTATTTATGTAACAGACTAATTATAGTTCTGAAAATTAGTAATAGTCAATTAAAGAATGTATAATTTTGTATTATTATTGTATTTTTTGTCATACATAACTATAGTTAAAAACTATAAGATTTTATTAAGAGGAGAGATTCATATGAGCAACAATTGGAAAGATATAGAGCACCGTATGTATACAATGTGTATGATTCAGCAGAATAACAAAGTATTGTTAATACAGCGCCCCAATCATCTTGGCTTCCCTGGTTACATCGCTCCCGGCGGAAAAGTAGATTTTCCAGAAAGTATCGTTCAAGCTGCTAAACGAGAAGTAAAAGAAGAAACTGGATTACTTGTTTCAACTTTAACCTTTAAGGGATTAGATGAATATGTAAATCCGAAAGAAAATGTTCGATATATGGTATTTAACTATTGGACAGATTCATTTAAAGGTGAACTCCTTTCGAATCCTCCTGAAGGCAAATTATTATGGGTACCAATCGATACAGCACTAAATCTTCCTATGCAAGATTGGTTTAAAGAAAGATTTCCATTATTTTTTGAAAAAGGTACGTTTGAAATTCAACGTGTTTGGGACAAAGACTTAGATAAACAAGTCGCTATGACAATTACCCATACGTAAAAAAGCTTGGAATCTCTCCAAGCTTTTCTTACTTCTCCTCTATTTTCTTAATCTCATAATCAATTTCTAAAAACTTAACTCCAAATATCCACATTTTATGGTTAGCTTCTAACATTTGATTGGTGCCCTCTTTAATAATAAACGTCTCTGCTAACGGTAACCGTACTGTAAAGAAACGAGTATGTAAATAAATCCCCTCATCTCCCTTACCATTTCTTCTCAGCTTACTAGTAATAATTAAATTATTATTATCATTACGTAATTTTAAAATCCCCGTCATATTCGAATATGGTAGAGGTAATGCGATATTCATATATGTCTCATTCTTATACGTATGTTTTGAGTAAAGAGCTACAAAAATAGATGCTCCTGCTTCATTTTTTCTTAACCAAGCTCTTACATTCTCCCTTCCATCCTTCTCATCCATTACCCCTATGATAGAGCCGTGCATTGTTTCCCACTTGCCGCCCATTCCTAAATGTATTTGTCCTACACGCTTACTCATTTTCTCATAACAAAATGCTAACAGGCGGAACGAACGAGTCCATTTAATATGCGATTGTAACTCATACTCTTTTGTATTTTCATAAAACCGAATAATGCTTAAAGGTATCTTCGTCACGTCAAATGCCTCACTATGAAAATCATTCATTTTATCAACTAAACCGTTGTATTCCTTACTATCTATTACATTTCTGTTATGTAAAAACGCTTCACCAACTGTCGCCTTTCCTCTTAATCTGCTCATTGGTTTCCCGTAATATTTATAGTTCGGAACACTCTTTTCAATCATCCAGCCGACAAATGCCGGTAACGCTACTCCAATTCCATTCACAACACCGTGAATCCAAACCATTTGAGCAATTGTAATCGTCATTACATGTTTCAAATTCCCATACGAGTATATAAGTGAAAACATAATTGTTACCATAAGTGTACTAGACGATATGATCAGAAGAATCTTTGCGTTGATAGCATTAAATTTCGTACGCCAAACATAAATTCCATAACCATAAATAGCGCATAAATATAGGAACACTGCAAAAAATTCAAATACCCTTGAATACGTAATTCCTACTGCGACTGTCAGAGGTGAAATAACGATGACAAACATAATAACATCATATACTTTACTTCTCTTTTCTCTTTTTCTCCCAATTAAACCAGCCGATAACGGCAATAGAAACGCCGAATAATGAAAGTGTGCAGCTGTGAGTAAAACAATGTCAGAACTAAAGTGCATAATGGAAAGCTTTGCTACTGAGGCGAAAAACCAGAAGCCACCTAAAAACAAATAAATAAACGCACTATCGATTGCCGTTTCTTCTAACGGTTTCCATCCTCTTTCTAGTAATCTACTCACACCAAATAACGCGACAATTCCTGTATATACAAACCAAAATAGCGCAAAGAAATAGTGACTTGTTACGAAAGCTAACATTGCACTAATTGCTGCGATTGGATATAAAAACGATAAAAATTTATAAAAGAATACATATGATCCATTTCTTATTTTCTTATCAATGATGCTAAATGACATCGGTATAAATAACAACATAGCTAATAAAATAATTGCTTCCACTGGATTTATATTTGGCCACTCACATATTAGAAAAATAATATAACAAACAAGTCCAACTATTATATTTTTCATATTATTTATTTCCTCTCCACAAACGTTCCCCTATATGAAAATAATGAACCAATTAACGGATTGCGTACTTGAACATGAATTCGAAAGCATTGTTGTGTTTCATCATAACTTTCTACAATGTTGGCCTCCCCGTATAAAAATCTAGGTAACGGGACTTTCCTTCCAAACATGTAAAACCATTGTTTCTTTGAAGAAATATGCATTGCCCCTAACTCATCAATATAAAAATTCAATGTAGAGACGAGTAAATGTGGTTCACCAAAATAATCTACAATTTCATTTTCATCAAGTTTCATTACCGCATTAAAATATCTTTTCTTATTATGAAAATAAAAAGTACGATTCCACCGCACAAGTTCATGTCCATGTTCATCACGCTCAGCGGTATTATGTATTGTAAATGGCACTCCCTTACCTCTCTCAGAGAAAAACATTCGAAACTTCGATGCAATTTTTAATATGAATTTTACGAAAAAAGAACCACCGTGAATTTCATCCATCTTCCCTTCTCCAATAAAGCTATTTTCTTCTGTAATCTCATAACGTTTCTGTAATTTCGGATGAAGTTTTTTATAAGAATCCCCTAATAGTCTTTCATACATATTAGCCATACATTATCCCTTTCTCTTCCTCTTGCAATTTTTTGCACTTGGCAAATTCGTACTATTTATATAACCGACAATCGATAATCCAATTAGAAGTAGATTTAACGTAATTGGATTAAACGGCTCTGTAAAGCTTGCGATATTCGTAAATCCTGCTGCTATCGTTAAGGCTATTAACATAAAAATATGTACGATAAATACTTTTCGTTTTGGAAATGGTAACAGCCATAGGACACCAAAAATAATTTCTAGTAATCCAATTATTTTAAGTACAAAAATACTATGTTCAGTTGAACCAACCATCACCGATAGCATTTTTACTTCTTCTGAATGAGTAAACACTAGTTTCGGTACTATTCCTTGATACATCCATACGAAAGCAAATAAAAAACATATGAGCCAATACGTCACTGTTCTTCTAATGAGCAATCTAGGATGAAGTCCCTTTTCTAACCATAATTTTAAAGCATCAAAACTCCAAGCAGTCGCCCAGCCTAATAATGGCCGAAACATATAGAAATCTATTACATTCCCTATACGACCAAACCTCGTATCATAATCATATTGTGTCTCAAAATGAATGTGTTCTTTACACGGTGCATACTTCCAATAACCACGCCCTATTTGAATAAGTGATAATTGATTGTCTGTCCAAAATTTTAAAGAAGAAATCCGTTCACCTGTTTCTTTTCTTATTTCACCTATCGATTCCCCTTCCCCAGCTATTTCAAGTCCAAATCCGATTTTTGTTTTATATAGAAATTTCTGTGGTTCTCCTTCTTTTTTCTCTAAATATGAAATTTCAGTAAAGCGAGCATCCCATTCTGTATGTATATGTGGTTCTTGCGTATATTCCCATAATTTCTCCATCGTTGTGTTCATTTCTGCTGAAACATAAATAGGCTTTTTCCCTTTCATTCTTCCACCTCCAATGAACTATAATTTTAATGTACATGTAATAAATTTATTTTGCTACATTTTTCACAAACTTCCTCATAAAAAAATAGAATTTTTAAAATTTATACAAAACACTTGATTCCCCAAAAAATTTAAATTATTATAAAACAAATGTTACCAACAACTTCATAAATCAAACACTCTCGCCTAAAACGTGAGATAGAGGTTGCGATACTTATGAGTATTCTAATGGAGACACAGAGAGGTCTATGAAATTAGATGAAAGGAAGTATTGCCGAAATCGATATATTTCTCTGTATGTATCGATTGGGGCTGTTTTCGAATAGAAACAGAACTGTCATATGTACAGACGCGTATGTATGAAGAGCTATCTACAAAAAAGAGATATCATTTTCATGGTATTCCTTTTTTGGCGGTTTTTTTATTAGCTCCGTTTTCTGTTTCCCTTTTCCTGTAACAGCACCATCCTCACTTATTTGAGATGGTGTTTTTTGTTTTTCTCTGGTAACTACAGGAATATTGGGATTTATATATGTCCTAATCTATTCTTAAAAATGGATGAAAGAAGGAATTCGCAATGGAAACGATTGTACAAAAATTTGGTGGCACTTCTGTCGGAAGTGTTGAGCGTATTCAACATGTAGCAAATTTAATTATTGAAGAATATGAACGAGGACATAGTATCGTCTCTGTCGTTTCAGCAATGGGAAAAAGTACAGATGAACTTGTAGCACTTGCTAACGCAATTACAGAAAATCCAAGTAAACGTGAAATGGATATGCTTCTATCGACAGGAGAGCAAGTAACTATTTCATTATTAACGATGGCACTACAAGCAAAAGGGTATAACGCGATTTCATTAACAGGATGGCAAGCTGGTATTACGACAGAATCTGTACATAGTAGTGCACGGATTACTGAAATTAATACAGATCGCATTCAATCTTATCTTACTAAAGGCACGATTGTTATTGTAGCTGGTTTCCAAGGCGTCAGTGAAGATTTTGAAATTACAACGCTTGGACGAGGCGGTTCTGATACAACTGCTGTCGCATTAGCTGCTGCACTAAACGCAAAAAAATGTGATATTTACACAGATGTGACCGGCGTATATACGACGGATCCACGAGTTGTAAAAGATGCTTATAAATTAGATGAAATTTCTTATGACGAAATGTTAGAACTTGCAAATCTCGGTGCTGGTGTATTACACCCACGTGCTGTTGAGTTTGCTAAAAATCATAATGTCATTTTAGAAGTTCGCTCAAGTATGGAACAAGAAAACGGAACAATTGTAAAAGGAGAATGTAACATGGAACAACAATCAATCGTTAAAGGTATTGCATTTGAAGATAATATTACACGTATCACATTGAAAGGATTGGAACAAGGCTCGCTTTCAACAGTTTTCGCTACATTAGCAGCGGCACATATTAATGTAGATATCATCATTCAAAGTATTACAAATGAAGGAACTGTTCATCTCTCCTTCTCCATCCATTCTAATGATTTAAAAGAAACATTAGAGGTATTGGAACAAAATCAAGAGGCACTTCACTATGAATCAGTAGAATATGAAAATCATTTAGCAAAAGTATCAATTGTAGGATCTGGTATGGTATCTAATCCAGGTGTTGCTGCGAATATGTTCACTACTTTAAAAGAAGAAGATATTCATATTAAAATGGTAAGTACATCAGAAATTAAAGTGTCTGTCGTTATTGACCGCCTTCATTTAGTAACAGGTGTCGAGGCGCTGTATCAATCATTTATGGCGAAAATTGAGCCTTTAGTGCAGATGAGCTAATTTCTACTAGTAAAACTTAAAACAAATTATATGAATCTACTTCCTTCCTATATAAATAGAAAGCTATTTGCATATAGAGTAATAAGAAATGTATTTATCATTTAAATAATACACTTCATTCTATACAACGATCGGGCCCTTTAAGAGCATACAGCGTAGAAACATTTTTCGAGGAAATCGCGGTATTGTTTGTTAACAAGATACTATATGACATATCTAAAAACAGCTTGTCACATTTTCCTATACTGTGACAAGCTATTTTTTGTTTGAAAGGAATTTGTAACTTTTTAATAGTATAATTAAGAAGATGATTAGATAATACACTTTTACATATAAGGAGATAAAGACAATGTCAAAAAATAAATTACTCAGAATGGACAATGTCAGCATCGTTGTAGAATCCCTTGATCATGCAATCTCTTTCTTCGAGGAGATTGGGTTAAAACTCGAAGGGCGCGCCACTGTCGAAGGCGAATGGGCTGGTCGCGTAACTGGACTCGGTTCGCAGTGCGTAGAGATTGCTATGATGGTAACTCCAGATGGCCATAGCCGCATTGAACTTTCGCGATTTCTTACCCCGCCTGCTATAGCAGATCACCGGGCAGCTCCTGTCAACGCCCTCGGTTATTTGCGCGTCATGTTCACCGTTGAAGACATTGACGAAATGGTATCTAGGCTTACTACTAAGCATGGTGCTCAGCTCGTTGGCGAAGTAGTTCAATACGAGAACTCTTACCGTCTCTGCTACATTCGTGGAACTGAAGGCATTTTAATCGGTTTAGCGGAAGAACTCGGTAATAAATAATTAATGTTTTATTAGAAGCCTTTACTGAAGTAAAAATATTTGAAAGAACTTTACACTTAATAAAACTTAGATTTTGAACCCCGTCCTAGCTTTAGAACGGGGTTATACTTGTTTGAGCTTTTTAACATACTATTAATATCCTAAAATCATTATAAAACAATTTATTTTCTTGTTATACTCTTTCCTAGGAAATATAACTTACTCTTCTCACTTTTTATCATATTATATTCTTTAAAAAAACGATCTAAACTCATTCAAAATAACTTTCTTCACATCCGAATAAAAAACCATCATGAATAGTGCAATTACTAATACAACCACCTGTATTTTTTCATAATCAATGAACGCACTCATAATTAGTAATCCAAATCCAATATAAAAACCAAACTCGTTCTCTTTCTCAAAATCCTCATCTTCTTCATCAATATGTATTTTTTCTTTAATGTTTTGATTCCCTTTTATTAACTCATCGAGCGTAACATTGTACATTTCGCTTAGTAAAATTAAATTATCAATATCAGGACAACTTTTATCATTCTCCCACTTGTACACTGCTTGCCTCGTTATACCAATCTTTTTAGCAACATCTTCCTGCGAAAACCCTTTTGACTCTCGTAATCTTTTAAGTTGTTGTCCTAAGCTCATAACGTCCCCTGGTTTAAAATTCTTATAAAAATCTATAAATTGTTGGCGAACCAAGTCAAATGCCAACTACCGAAAAGGAATCTCACCTTTTTCCTGTCCGTAAGGGTTGTGACCTTTTCATCCACCTATTGTGAAAGAATGACGGCAGGTTCCTGTTAGGAACGATCTGTCCTTGCATACTACCATTCATCCAAGTCAGTAGTATGCAAGAGGTTATAAGAAATAAACCAGTACCCCCCTTCTCATTTAAATTTTAAATACGAATTGTTGATTGTTCATATAAACAGTTTTGTGAAGAATGCTCCACAATTTCCAATTATGATATTCTTTCCACGTTTGAATTGTTTGTAACCATTTTTTATATACTTTTTGCGTATTCTTTTTACTTTCTTCCATGGAAGCAACAAGAATACGCAGTTTTGTTGTAATTTGGTTTTTTAATAATAATATAATTTCTTGTGGTAATTGTTCTTGCAATTCTAATCCACGTCTTGCGATCGTGAATGCGGCTGCTTCATGAACGCTAATACCGAAATTTTTACTATATTTTAATTTTCCGATCACACTTGTATAAGCGGGGTTTACTGTTTTAACAGAAAATCCGTTACGAAGAGCCATACGAATTAAACTGTTCAACATCTTTTTATACGTAAATTGATGGAAATTACGATTACTGTATTTATCAGTATCATGAGATTGTTGAAACTTTAAATCTTCTAAAACAATTCCACCTACATTGTTTTCCAATAACCATGTTTTAATTTGTTGTACGATTTGTCCAATTATCGTTGCGCGTTTGTTTGTTGAAAATGTATTCAGATTGTGTAGATAAAAAATTTTTGAACCTTTAAAATTACCTTGTTTTGTACATAAACTAATTGCAATTCGATCCGGATTCACATCGATCCCTGCAATTAAATCAGATTGTGGTGTTTCTTTAAAATCTAATACACGACCTATTTCCGTTTCATCAAACGTAATATTTACATAAAATTCATTTTGTTTACGAATGATTTCTACACTATATTTTTGATGCTCTATAATCGGTTTTCCTTTTGAATTTACACCGATTTGCTTTCCCATAACGACATTTGTAATTTGATGATAAAAACGATATGGAATCATAATCGGAACTTTGATTCGTGGGCTTTTTGTTTTTCCATTTATTCGTCCTAATGGATTTGCAATTTCTAACCATCCTTGCCCACAGTCATCAACTGTAATGCGCATGTTCAAATTCCCTTTTTTGCTTTTATCTCCACGAGAATATAATTGTCGTGTACGCAAATCTTTCCATTCTTGATTGGATATCTTGTTTTTCATTCTTTCATAGAAATTTTTCCTCCCACCAAAAATAATAGGAGGTAATGTTTCATTTTTAATATGTTTTGCATACGTTTCTATTCTTTGCTCTAATTTTTGTTTTCGTTTTCTTAAACCAATTAAACAAGTTTCTAATAAAACTTGTTTAGGTCTTTTTTTACCACTTTCATAATCATCTATTTTTTGTAACGTCTTTTCTAACTTTTTTTGATTATTTTCTAGGTAAACAGGAAGAAGTTCTTTTTGAGAGAAAAGGATCGTTTGCGCTTGTAAAATCGCATCTTCACAAAAACGTTTATTTAACAAATATTTAGGTTGTAGTTTTTTTATCAATTCTTTCTCGTTTTCGCCCTCAATCAAACGATTAAAACTATATCGTTTTGCACTTTCGAACGTACGGATCAAAGTAATTAAAGCTTCCGTTTGTTCTTTTGTAATAGAATTGATTTTACAAGTACGTGTTGTTTTCATCCTTTTCCCCCCTTTTCATCACCTGAAAATATTATAGGTTGAATTCTGTAAAATATAAAACCTGTAATTGTAAATTTTTATAGTTTTTTATAGATTCTTATTTACTGCCATTAACTCCTTTAACAAATTATTACATAAAAAGAGATATAAAAGAAAGAAACCATTAGTAAAACTCACTGTAAACCATTCATTTACACAGTAAAAAAGAGAGAATAGCTCTATATTTAAGCTATTCTCTCTCTTCTATTAAAATAGATGAATGTTTTCTTTCTTGCAAGCTTCACGTAAATCGTCAGGCCATACAGAAGATTGAACTTCACCAATATGTGCTTTACGTAAGAAGTACATGCACATTCTCGATTGTCCGATACCACCGCCAATTGTTAATGGTAGTACGTCTTCTAAAATACCTTTATGGAAATCATACTCACGTTTGAAGTCTTCACCTGTTTTCGTTAACTGCTCATCAAGTGATTTACTATCAACACGAATTCCCATTGATGATAATTCAAATGAAGATTGTAGTACTGGGTGCCAGAATAAAATATCACCGTTTAATTTCCAATCATCATAATCAGCTGCGCGTCCATCATGCTTTTCACCTGAACGAAGTGCATCACCAATTCCGATAATGAAGACTGCACCGTGTTCTTTTGCAATTGCATGTTCACGATCTTTCGGTGTTAATTCTGGATATTTATCTTCTAGTTCTTGAGAAGTAACGAACACAATTTCTTCTGGTAAATACTTCCCAAGGAACGGATATTTTTCAAATAAGTGATCTTCTAAATCTTTGAATATTCCATAAATTGTTAGTACTGTTTTTTGTAAGTAATCTACAGTACGCCATTCTTTTTGAACGATTTTTTCCCAATCCCATTGGTCAACGTAAATAGAATGTGTTGCATCAAGTTCTTCATCACGACGGATTGCGTTCATGTTTGTATATAAACCTTCACCAGCTTCATATCCATATTCATGCAGTGCAAATCGTTTCCACTTCGCTAGTGAGTGCACAATTTCTAATTCTTCTCCTGAGTGTAACATATCAAATTCAATTGGACGTTCTACACCGTTTAGATGATCGTTTAGTCCTGATCTTTTCGTTACGAATAATGGTGCAGATACACGGAATAGTTCAAGTCGTTTTGCTAATTGATCCTCAAAAAATGTTTTAACTTCCTTAATTGCGATTTGAGTCTCTCTTACTGTCATTAATGATTGATACATGGTGGTTTCCTCCTAAAATGTTTGGATGTTGTGAAAAGAAGCCAACAAAAAAAGCCCTTCTTTCCCAAAAAACTGGGACGAAAGGCTTTGGTTCCGCGGTACCACCCAAATTAGCAACAGAGGTTGCTCACTTATACAATACGGAGATGAAGTATCTCGATACTGTTCTTCTTGTAACGGCGAAGTTCCCGGCTAAGTCTACTTTCCTGTCAAGGATTTCGGTTAGCAACTCCAGGAGGTTCTTCATAATAGGCTTCGTATCAGGCTCACACCACCCCTGACTCGCTTAAACTACGTCCTACTACTACTCGTCCTTTCATAGTCGTTTTGTTGTCACATCTCTGAAACATTTTATTAATGATTATTCTATACAAAAAATAAATAAAGTCAACAAAAAGTTTTAAAATATTTTTCAATTCTTTATTTTACGGCTTTATTGATTGTTTCCAATATACCTTCTTTACTTCTTTTGTCTGGGCATTCCAAAAAACGCTTCACTAATAGAAACTAACATATATACAACAATTAATGTAATTGTCCGAAATATAGAATCCGCAGTATTTCGTATTATTTTCATTTTCTTTGTAATTCCTTTCAGTTTACTTGCAAATTCATGATATACTATAGCATTCAAGCAGTTTGTTTTTACTTAAAACAAACATAGTCATTTATAAAGAGTATTTTCTAAATCATTGACTATTATCAAATAAGATTTTTATATAACGGAGTGATTATATGAGTAAAACGAAAGCAAAACCGAAAAAAGGTGTAGGTCAAGGTACAGGAAGTAAAGGATGGAACCGTTGGCAATCAAGCGCAAAGAAAAAGAAAGCTGCAAAGCCATACAAAAGTAAAGGTACAAAGAAATAATTGAAATAACATTTGATTTCTTTACTTTGTACAAAACAAAATATAATTATTACAACAAAAAAGCTATACCCTCATACATTTGAAGGCATAGCTTTTTTTATTAGATCATTAAAATATCTCGAATTTCTTCCTCCGTGATTGATGATAATTTCTCTTCTCCTGGCTCAATCACTTCAGCGATTAAATGTTTCTTACTCTCTTGTAGTTCATGCATTTTTTCCTCAATGGTTCCGTGTGCTACTAATTTAATAACTTGTACTGTATTTTTTTGCCCCATTCGATATGCCCGATCTGCTGCTTGTTGTTCAACAGCTGGATTCCACCATAAATCGTATAATATAACCGTATCAGCGCCTGTTAAGTTAAGACCTGTACCACCAGCTTTTAAAGAAATGAGGAATAGGTCTCCTTCTCCTTCGTTAAACCGATTACATAGTTCTACACGTTCTTGCGAAGGTGTATTCCCGTCTAAATAAAAGTATGGAATTGCTTGACGATTTAATTCACGACCAATAATGGACAGCATCTTCGTAAATTGAGAAAAGATTAAAATTCTCTTACCAGTGCTTCTACATTCCTCTAGTATGTCTAACAGTTGCTCGAATTTAGCTGAACTCCCCTTGTAATCATCAACGAATAAAGCAGGATGATTACATATTTGTCTTAATCTCGTTAAGCCAGCTAAAATTCTAATTTTATTTTTACGTAACGTATCTTTGTCTAAATGCTTTAATGTTTCTTCCCTTAATTTCGCTAAGTAAGCAGCATATAGTCTCTTTTGATCTGGTAATAACTCCGATGACTGTAAGTGCTCTATTTTATCTGGAAGCTCTTGTAATACATCCTCTTTTAATCGTCTTAATACGAACGGTTTTACGCGCTTTGCAATATCTTCACGCCTTAAATCACCGAATTCTTTTCTTCCTGGTAATAATTCTGGAAATACGACATGAAAGATAGACCATAGCTCTTCTAATGAATTTTCGACAGGCGTTCCCGTTAGTCCAAAACGATATTCAGCTTGAATTGTTTTCACTGCTCTTGCAGTTTGGGTTGTAGGATTTTTAAACGCCTGTGCTTCATCAAGAAATAGTGTATGAAATGGCCTCGCATACGACCTTACATCTCTTCTCAGTAATGGATATGACGTAATGACGACATCAAATTCCGCTACGTCTTTTAAGATTTTTCGTCGTTCTGTTTGATTTCCATCTGCAATAACCGCTCTAATATGTGGGGCGAATTTTTTCAATTCACTAAACCAATTATAAACGAGCGAGGACGGTGAAACGACTAATATAGGCAGCTTCTTCTCCCGAATTTCAGGCAAAACAGAATCTATATAAGCAATACTTTGCAGCGTTTTTCCAAGTCCCATATCGTCTGCTAAAATACCGCCAAAACGGTAATAGGCGAGTGTTTTCATCCATTCGAACCCGTATACTTGATACTCTCTCATTACAGCAAGTAAAGTTGGTGGTACTGTAAACTTTAACTTTTTCGGATTTTGAATGCTTTCAACTAAATCTTGAACAGACTCATCTAAACTTAAAACATTACCTTCATGTAGTCCATTCATCCATTTTACACTCCGAATAAGCGGAACATTCACTTCTTCCCCATGTAAAAATTCTTTTCGAATACCTGATTCCTTTACAAACTGATTAATTTCATTAAACTCTTTGCTCTCTAGCGATAATAAAGAACCATTCGCAAGCCGATAATATTTCCGTTTTTCTTCAAGAGCCGCTAATACACCTTTAATTTCAGCTTCCGGTATTCCTTTTATATCAAAACGAAATGACAACCAATCAATTCTTTCTTTCCTTCTCACTCTAATAAGTGGCGCTGTATCCCCTTTATGAATGCGTAATTTGATTGCTGTTGTCGCGTAAATATCAACTAAACCTTTTAACGTTGGAACAATGTGATATAAAAAGTTATACTCAGCTTCTTCATTATGCATAAAGTAACCGCCTTCTGTTTTCGCAAAGGCACTTTCACTCATAATGTCTAAAATCTCTTTTTCCTTTTTCTCATCACGATTAAAAACAGAAGGTTGCCCGTCTTCTTCTAGCGGATTAATCACGACGTTTCCATAATGAAATTCAAGACCTGCTAGCAAACGATTTTTCACTCGATCTAAATATAGCTTTGCTTTTAACGACGGCGTTTCAACACGATCGGATATGACTTCATCAATGCGCACTGTTCCAAGTTTCATTAATCCAGGCACAACTTTCGCTACGAAATGTTCCATCTTATTTTCAGGAATATAAAACTGATTGCTATTTGAGCGACTCATCATTTTTTGCAATTCAATAAGTCGCATACAATCTTCCATAGGTAAATGATATAATTTCCCATCGTAAAGAGCGTTGTTATACATCTCCATAACTCGAACACGATTTAGACCGTCTATATGAAGGGTAAACCCGCCATTATTCCCTTTCGTAAACTCAAAATGTAATGGCAATAACCCTTTTGAAATGTGTAATCCCTGGAACAGTTGCTCATTTTGGTTCAACTGTACATACTCGGCTCTAGAAAGTGCAGAGAGCATATCATTCCATGAAGCTGGCGGTATAAATATCATACTTTCATCTTGTTTCGCATGTACTTCTAGTGCATCTTCATACATTTTTTCGTTATGATATATTTTAATAAGTTGTTGTATAATCGCGTCTGTTTCTTGTTTAAAACTGTGTACATCTGGCGTATATGTAAATTCATTGGAACAATGAAAAGCCTCTCTCTTCTCCACTTTAGAAAGAAATTCTCTAATATGATTTATAAAATATGTTTTCGCAAGTTTTAACTGAATTCCAAGAAGAGCCCCACCGCTTTTCTTCGCTACTGGTGAACATATAAACGCAACATCTAATATTTCACGTGTATCAAACCGATGTTGTTTACTTTTTGGCCTCAGTGGTTTGTCTGCAAATAACTGAAACATCCCGTTTGTTAATTGATCATTTCTGCTACTAACAGAGCCCATTCCACCCGTTTGTTGGTTATAATTTATTTGTATTAGTACGGCTGCAACATGTTGACAGTACGTTTGAAAAGACGCTAATGAAGGACAACTACATCTCGCAACAACATCACCTTTTTTAGCTTTTTCTACTGTAACACGAAAATCCTCGTTCCCTTTTACTGTCGCCTCACAAATTTCTTTCGTTTCATCATAGTAATTCACGATTACTTTATTTGATTTATAATAAGCTTCGCCTCTTTTATATGAGGTTTCTCCACATACTTCTTTAATAATCGATTTATTTAATGTAAAACTCATTGTTTTAACACTTCCTTAATGTAAAACCATTTTCTCTTACTTAACATTTTACATGCTTCACGAGAAAATATAAAATGTTGATTTAACAAAAAAAGATGCTTATTTATAAGCACCTTTTCACTCTATCTCTATCAGTCGTTTCGCCTCAAAGTACAACACTTGAATAAATTTTTTCGTATTAATTCGTATATGTCCAGAAGTCGCTACCCCATCCTTTGTCATTTCTGTCATCCGTTTTCTAACTACAGTGAAATCAAAAAACTTCGGAGCATAACTTTCAAATTTCGGATTTGAAAAGTCTGTTAATCCAAGGGAAGCTAAATGATTCAATGATTGATAAATCGCTCTTCTTACACGTTGTTCCGATGCTTTTTTCTCCTTCTCTATATCTGCATCTGAAGCTAGTCCCCCTAATTTTTTCAGTGTAATTTGGTGGAAAATATCTTTTAACGCAGGAAATCCAAATTCAAATGTTTGCGCCTTTTCTTGTCCGTATAAATATTCCAGCATACTAAGTAAATCTTTACTTCCGTTCTCTCCCGCAATACCGAGTTCTGATAGTAAGAAGCGTCCTGAATCTGATATCTTTTTCCCTTCTTGCACTGTTTCACTACGCATTTGTGGCTTTTCCCACTGAAACACATTATTTAATGATTTTTGAATGTCATATATAGAGCGTTCCAAACGAATACGCTCTATCACTTTTCGTACAACAGATACTACTTCTATTTTGTTTAGTGGTTTTGTAATATAATATTCTACACCAAGTGTATATGCCTCACCAATGAGCTGTTTCGATTCAACTTGAGAAATCATAATAATTTTTCCAGTAAATGAAGACGCTATATGACGAACTGTTTCAATACCGTCCCTCATCGGCATGAGTAAATCAATAAATAAAATATCCACTTTTTTATAATTTAGCTGTTCTGCTTCAACAAAAGCTCCATCTTCCGATTCTCCAATTACTTCCCCAAGATCGCCATCCTCAATAATTTGCGAAAGCATCGAACGGAAAACTTCATCATCATCTACAATATAATAAAACAAACCTATTCCCCTTCCCGCTTTAAACTGCACTCCGGTAAACAAACGATAAACTTACACCCTTTCCCATTTTCATTGCCTTCTAATCTTACTTCTCCGCCGAGCTCTGTTACCATTTCATCTATGTAAGAAAGTCCAATACCTGTGGACGGTGTTCCTGTTTGATCATACTTTGAAGTAAACCCGGGCTTAAATACTAATTTCTTATACTTTTGCGCAATACCAGGGCCATCGTCAATTACTTCAAAGATTACATGTTGCTCTCGTTTATATAACTTAATACGAATGAGGCCTCTATCTTCAATTGCTTCAACTGCATTCGCAACTAAGTTATTAAAAATTGATAGTACTGTATACACGTGATATGCAGCATGCTCGCCTTCTATATGTTTAGAGAAACGTATATCTTTCTCTAGCATTTCAGCATACTTTTCATTTATTCTTACAATCATTTCTGTAAGCTCATGACCTTCTACGTACTCAGCCACATTTTTATCTAATAACAGTTTAGATAATCCTGCAAAAATCCTTTGATTATCTTTTTTTATTTCATGCACTTCTCCTGCTATTTTCAATGCAGTTTTACCATTCGAATGATCGCTTACTTGTAAATTCCGATATAATTGATACGCTTCTTGTGTAATTAATTCTGCATTTTGTAACGTTTTTTTCAAATGAACAGATTCTACATATAAATTGGATAAGTGCATTAACATTTTTTCATTTTCTTTTCGCACTTGTGATTCTTTTAATTTCGTTTCATATAAATTCATCATATTTAAAAAGCCAAGTGCAAAAAAGCTACGAAAAATAGCAATAATGATGAGTTTATTTACTTCAGAAATTGTTATTGTTGTACCTAGTACTAAAATGTGATAAAACGCAAGTTCCGACATACTTGCAACAATTTCAATTGAAATTCCAAGACATCCAATAATAATTGGTCTCTGATGAAACTTATTCACCCTACAGAGTGAAAAAAGACTTCCATAAATAAAATAATAAAAAAACACAGGATAGCGCAAATAAAATGATTCTGTCATATGAAATGAACCTTGCATGACCCAGTCAAGACATACGCGGAATAAGACTACACATATACCAACAACAATACCTGCAACTCCTGCTGGTATTCTTCTTAAAAATAGTAATAAAAAGAAGAATAACGGCGTACCAAAGCTAACGCGAAACGTATCATTAAAAGGATGAAAATTAAGCTCTCCAGCAATCGGAACAACAACCATTAATATAATTAAAAGGGATATGTCTTTCTTCCATAATTGATTCCAATTCAAAGGTGCCACTTCCTATATTCTTTTTTCGATAATAAAAGTGAAAGCCCGCTTATATTTATAAACGGGCTTTATTTCTATATTCTAACCTTTTCTACCGCTTTTATTTGGCGATACTCAGGCTCCCAGATTGCTTCTTTCACTGCAATCTTGATATCGTTATCACTTAAGTTCTCTCTAGCAACACCTTCTGCAACAGCAACTTTCGCTACTTCAATTGCTACCATTTCCGAGATATTACGTAACTCTTCAACTTCTGGTAAAATAGGTGCTCCTGGCTGACTTGTATCTACCATGCTCGCAACTGCTTCAGCTGCTGCTGCGAACATCCCATCCGTCATGACGCTTGCACGTACGACAATTGTTCCAAGACCAAGACCTGGGAAAATAAGTGCGTTATTTGATTGTCCAATCACATACGTTACACCGTTGTATGTAACTGGTTCAAATGGACTTCCTGTTGCAACTAACGCTCTTCCTTCTGTCCACTTGATTAAATCGGCTGGTTTTGCTTCAGCAAGTGGCGTCGGGTTCGACATCGGTAAAATGATTGGTCTTTCTACGTGAGAAGCCATTTCTTTAACAATCTCTTCTTTAAATGCGCCTGCAACAGTTGATGTACCGATTAAAATTGTCGGTTTTACATGTTTCACAACTTCAGCAAGTCCGATTACACCATTTTGCTTCCACTCACTTACTTCCGCTTCTTTTCTTGCATACGGCATTTGGAAATCAAGAAGATCTTTCATATTATCTGTAACTAATCCGTTACGATCAATACACCAGAAACGCTTATACGATTCTTCTTCTGATACACCTACGCGGACCATTGCATCTCTAACTTGATCTGCGATACCGATTCCAGCCGTACCAGCACCAAATACAACAACGCGGTGTTCACTTAGTGGTACACTCGAAGCTTTCACTGCCGATAGCACAGCAGCAAGTGAAACTGCACCTGTACCTTGAATATCATCATTAAACGTACAAATATCATGACGATATTTATCTAAAATTTTTCGTGCATTTCGAGAGCTAAAGTCTTCCCAATGTAAAAGTGCTTTCGGGAATTGTTTATTTACCGCTTGTACAAATGTATCAATAAACTCATCGTAAGCTTCACCTGTTATACGAGGGTGACGATTTCCAATATAAAATGGATTGTTTAATAGTTCCTCACGATTTGTACCTACATCTAAAATTACCGGTAATACACGACTAGGATCGATTCCAACCGCGGCCGTATAAACAGCTAATTTTCCGATGGCGATGTTAATACCACCAACGCCCCAGTCACCAATTCCTAATATACCTTCCCCATCAGTTACAACGACTAAATCAATATTTTCTGCTGTTGCACCAATATTGGCGAACGCTTCTTCAATACCTGACGGATCGTTAATTGATAAATACACACCACGTGGTTTACGATATTCATGACTATATCTTTGAATCGCTACACCGACAGTTGGTGTATATACGATTGGTAACATTTCGCGTAAATGATCTGTTAAAATACGATAAAATAATACTTCATTTCGATCATGTAACGCTGTTAAGTATACATTCTTTAATAAATCATCCGGCTGAGAACAAAATTGTTCGTATGCGCGGCGTGCTTGTTCTTCCAATGTTAAAACTGCTGGCGGTAATAACCCTTTTAAACCTAATTCTTCTCTTTCTTCTTGCGTGAAAGCGACCCCTTTATTTAAAAGTGGTGTTGATAATACTTCTACTCCTCTTAATGTCGTTTCTAATGAACCATTAGAAGCTACTGTAAACTTACTCATAACATCCCTACCTCTATTCATATATAGCATTTCTATATTGTAAACAAAAAAGAGGGGCTTGTCCCCCCTCTTCTTTTAATTTTTCTTTAAAAGAGTTGCTCCTGCAATCCCTGGGTGTGTCATTTCGAATGGATCTAGAATTAATTCTAAGTCTTCTTGTGACAGTACACCATTTTTCACACAAAGTTCTCGAACGGATTGCCCTGTCGCGATTGCTTCTTTTGCAACGCGAGCTGCTGCTTCATAACCGATATGAGGGTTCACGGCTGTAATAATTCCTACACTCTTCTCAACATACTCTTTTAAGCGATCTTCATTCGCTTCAATTCCTTTTAAGCAATTATCTGTAAAGGCACGGAAACCGTTATTCATAATGCTAATTGATTGAAGTAAGTTGAAAACTAGTACTGGTTCCATAACATTTAATTCTAATTGTCCCGCTTCTGAAGCAAGACAAATTGTATGGTCGTTACCAATTACTTGGAATGCAATTTGATTAATTACTTCTGGCATAACAGGGTTTACTTTCCCCGGCATAATAGATGAACCTGGTTGACGAGCTGGTAGCATAATTTCTGCTAAACCAACACGTGGACCTGATGCCATTAAGCGAAGGTCATTCGCAATTTTAGACATGTTCATCATACATACTTTCAGTGCTGCTGATACTTCAGTGTATGCATCCGTATTTTGCGTTGCATCTACTAAGTCTTCTGCACCAACAAGTGGTAGTTCACTAATTGCAGCTAAATGTTTTACAACCGCTTCAATATATTCTGGATCTGCATTTAAGCCTGTACCAACTGCAGTTGCTCCCATGTTCACTTCATATAAGTGTTGACGTGATTGCTGAATTCGTTTCATATCACGTTCAAGCACACGAGAGTACGCTTTAAATTCTTGCCCAAGACGAATTGGCACAGCGTCTTGTAAATGTGTACGACCCATTTTAATTACATGATCGAACTGTTCTGCTTTTAATTCAAATACATCGTGCATATAGCCCATCGTTTGTAATAAACCTTCTAATGCGTTTAATGTAGCGATATGAATCGCCGTTGGGAATGCATCGTTTGTGGATTGCGCCATGTTTACATGACTATTTGGACTAATATAATGATAGTCTCCCTTTTCCATTCCTAATAATTCAAGAGCACGATTGGCAATGACTTCATTTGCATTCATGTTCATTGAAGTACCTGCTCCGCCTTGGATTGGGTCTACGATGAAATGATCATGCCATTTCCCGTCAAGAATTTCTTGAGCAGCTTCTGCGATTGCGCCGCCCTTGTTCAATTCCAATCTTCCTACATCTGTATTCGCAAGCGCTGCAGCTTTTTTTACAACTGCGAATGCTCTAATTAAACCTTCATGAATTTTGTATCCTGTAATTGGGAAGTTTTCAACTGCACGCATTGTTTGTACGCCGTAGTATGCATAGTTTGGTACTTCTTTTTCACCTAAAAAATCTTTTTCAATTCGAACACCATTTTTAACTTCAGTTAATGTTGCCATACTTATTCACTCCTTAACGATTTCTTATGCTGCTTTTGTTTCTTTGACTGTTTCTACATATTGTTTTGCTTTCTCATTATCGAATTCGCCTTCCCACTTCGACATAACAATGGCCGCTAATGCATTCCCTAATACATTGACAGATGAGCGAATCATATCTAAAATGCGGTCAATCCCCGCAATTAACGCGATACCTTCTAGTGGTAACCCCATTGAACCTAACGTTGCTAATACAACAACGAACGATGCACCTGGAACTCCCGCCATACCTTTGGATGTTAACATGAGAACGAATAATAACGTTATTTGCTCTGTCAGTGACATGTGCACACCGTACATTTGTGCAACAAATAATGCCGCTAACGCTTGATAAATAGCCGATCCAGTCAAGTTAAATGTATAACCTGTCGGAATTACGAAAGAGGCAACTGCCTTTGGACAACCGAACTCTTCCATTTTTCTCATTATATTGGGTAAAACAGCTTCTGAACTTGCTGTCGTAAATGAAAGAATAAGTTCTTCTTTTAAAATTTTCATTAACGTAAAAATGTTTACGCCAACCATTCTTGCATTTATACCTAATACAATCACAACGAATAGTATAACAGTTACGTATACAGCTAGCACTAGTTTTCCTAAAGGAAGTAGTGTTGCTACACCAAATTTTGCAACCGTAACAGCAATTAATGCGAATACACCAAATGGTGCAAATTTCATAACTTGATTTGTAACCCAAAACATCGCTTCGAGTACACCTTCAAAGAAGTTAAAAACAGGCTTTCCTTTTTCCCCAATTGCTGCAACTCCTAAACCGAATAATACTGAGAAGAAAATAATCGGTAATAAGTCACCTTGTGCAATCGATTCAAATACGTTTTTCGGTACGATATGAACAATCGTCTCAGCGAATCCTTGCTTCTCTGTAGCATCTGCTGTTTGTTTATAAGAAGAAATATCACTTTGCTGTAAGTTATTCATATCAACGCCAGTACCCGGCTGGAATATATTCGCCGCAAGTAACCCCATTAAAATAGCGATTGTCGTAATGATTTCGAAATAAAGAATTGTCTTCCCGCCTAGTTTCCCAAGCTTCTTCATATCGCCTACACCAGCTACTGCAACAATTAATGCTGAAATAACAATTGGTACTACAATCATCTTAATTAAGTGAATAAATATATCCCCAATTGGTGTAATATAAGAAATCGCCGTTTTATTGCCATAAAAGACTGCCCCTACTACAATCCCTAAAACAAGCGCGACAAAAATTTGTGTTGCCAATCCGAATTTTTTCATTTATGTTCATCCCCTTCATGCGAACGCTTTCAATTTGAATTTATAAAAGCTACTCACACATCTTATAAGCGAACCTACAAAATCATACAAAAACCTACAAGTTCGTCACAAAAAATTCAAATATTTTTCTTCTTTTTTTCATTGACACCATTTTGTTAAAAAACTATAAAATATACTTGATAAGTAATCAGATTGTTTCGTATAATCAAAAAGATATATACTTACAACAAATCAAAATGAAAAGGAGTGGATGATATGAAAAATTATGTGCAAAAATTCGTTCTATCTTCTTCTTTTCTTTTTCATTTTCTTAAAAAGGAACAAAGGCATTCGCCTTTGTTCCTTTTTTATTGCGATCTATATAGGGGGAATTGTTATGAGGCCATATAAACGTGTCTTAATTAAATTAAGCGGCGGTGCACTTGCCGATCAAACCGGAAATAGCTTTAACTCCAAACGATTAGAACATATCGCAAACGAAATTTTATCCATCGTTGATTTAGGTATTGAGGTATCTATCGTCATTGGAGGCGGGAACATTTTTAGAGGTCATCTAGCGGAAGAATGGGGAATCGATCGTGTAGAAGCTGACAATATCGGTACGTTAGGTACAATCATTAACAGCTTAATGCTACGCGGTGTTTTAACAAGTAAAACAAATAAAGAAGTGCGCGTTATGACTTCCATCCCGTTTAATGCTGTAGCTGAACCATACATTCGCCTACGTGCAGTCCACCATTTAGATAACGGGTATATCGTTATTTTTGGAGGTGGTAACGGGCAACCGTTCGTTACGACAGATTATCCAAGTGTTCAAAGGGCCATTGAAATGAATAGTGATGCAATATTAGTCGCAAAACAAGGAGTAGATGGCGTCTTTACTAGTGATCCAAAACATAATAAAGCAGCAAAAATGTACAAAAAACTAAATTATAACGATATTGTTAGGCAAAACATACAAGTAATGGATCAAGCCGCTTTATTACTTGCCCGTGATTATAATTTACCAGCACACGTCTTTAACTTTGATGAGCCTGGAGTAATGAAAAGAATTTGCTTAGGTGAACATGTGGGGACGTTGATTAATGATGATGCTTCATTGCTCGTGCATGAAAAATAATTATTTCTCATAAAAAAGGGGTGTCTATAAAAGACCCCCTTTCTTTAAACTTTAGAAATAAAAATCAGCCAATCCCCCCAACTTTTCCTTACAACGCTCCCAAAACGATAACTTCTCAAAAAATTCTTTCGTCATTTCTTTTGAATTATGAAAATCCTCCGTTAACGCCTCATTAACTTGTCCTACAATTGAACCACCATGAATATACAAATTCATTTCATCATTTATATTGAAACTTCGCGAAGTAAAATTTGTCGTACCAATAACAGTTAGTTCATTATCAATAAGCATTAATTTGCCATGAAACATCCCTTTTTTATAACCATATACTTTAATTCCATTATTAACAGCTTGGCGAATATACGGATACGCCGCCTCTTTAACAAGAGGAATATCTGGTTTATATGACCAAAGTATTTTTACAGTAACTCCACGTTTTTGTGCTTCCATTAAAGCATTCATTACTTCTTTATTTTTGGCTATAAAGTAAGGTGTTGTAATGACAATTGAATGCTTTGCTTCTTTTATTAATTCTATATATTTTTCAGCGACGTGATGTCCATTGTAACTAGCCATCGTATGTAATGTATTCCCTTTACTCGCTTTATTCGTACTTCTTTTTATCTCTTCTTTCGTATCTCGTTTCCAATCTAAAGCGAATTGTTCTTCTAAATCTTTTGCTCCTTCTCCTCTAAGTCGCACATGATAGTCACGCCAATATCCAAATCGTTTATCTTTCCCTAAGTACTCATCCCCTATATTAAAACCACCCGTATAACCAATCTCTCCATCAATCGTCGTAATACGGCGATGATTACGATGGTGAAGTGAATAAAACCCGAATGGTAATTCAGGTTTTCTACTATATGTAAAACGTACACCACTTTCCCGCAATTCACTTATCATCTTTCTTTCAAATGATAAATCATTAATCCGATCCACTGATAAATAGACGTTTACTCCTTCTTTTGCCTTCTCTTTTAATAAATTTAAAAAAGTATGGCTACTTTTATCATCTGACAAAATAAAAAAGTACGTATAAATAGATCTCTTCGCCTCTCTTATATCAGTAAATAACTGTTTATAAAATGACTTCCCTTCTACATATAATTGAAAGTCACTATAATGAGGTGCATACTCTGTCGGCATGTTTTTCCCGGCTTCCATTTTTCTACCTAAGGTAACATCGATATGCATGCAAATTAAAATAAAAACAACAATAGCAACAATAATAGAAGTAGCTCGCAATATTTTTTTAATCATTTTGATTTCCTTCCGCTCAAATTACATTCTACTCTGTAGTGTTTCATTTAAATATATTTTCATACGGAATGTATTTCTTCATTTTCATCGATGTTAAACAGGTAAAGGAGCGAAGAATATGAGAAAAGGAAAAACACCTATTGTTTTTGTCCCAGGACTTTTCGGTTCAATGAATAATATTATTATTCCGGGTACTGGTGATTGGAGCTTCGGACTATCTGCATTTGTTTATGAGCCATTTATTTTGATGTTAGAAAGTATGGGCTATGAACGAAATAAAAACCTATTTATTTGTTTTTATGACTGGCGTCAGCGGATTATTTTTTCTACAAAAAAATATTTATTACAAACGATTGCTTATGCTAAAAAAATTACAGGGCGCGATAAACTAAATCTAATCTGTCATAGTATGGGAGGACTTCTTGGACGTTCTTACGTTCAAAGTGAAGAATATAAAAATGATGTAAATCAACTTATCATACTCTGTACACCAAGCGCTGGATCTCCGGCAAATTATAGTTATTGGACTGGAGGTAGTCTCCCTGTCCATGCCTCTTCTAAAATAAATATCGTTCATTTTTATATGGAACAATACATTCACTACTTAAGCACCTTATATAACATGAATACAGTTGAGGCGATACATCTTTACTTTCCAGGATTACAAGATGTTATTCCGTGTAAAGATTACGGGAATTATTTATTTATAAAATCTGGATCTTCAATTACATTTATTCCTTATAGTAAAATGAAAACGAAAAACCCTTTCCTCGATACTTTAAATAAAAATAGATTTATGATACAAAAAAGAAATATTGAAACTACACTCATTGCTGGAGATGGAGAGGAAACCATTCAATATTTACAAGTCGTTCCTTCATATTCTAATCTGAAATGGACAGACGGCAAAGTCGTCGGTGATATGCTGACAAAACATGGTGACGGAAACGCTATTTTACATAGCGTTTTTCTCCTAGAGGGAAATGAATGTGTTGTGCATGCTTCACATAACGAAGTGCTCTACAAAAGCATTCCTATATTACAAAAGATACTCTAAATTACACAAAAAAAGGTGTAGCACTACGCCACACCTTTTTTTGTTAAACAAAGTTCCTCGCATCATTATTTCTCCCGAATTTATAAATTGCAATTAAGAAGAATGCAATCGCAAAGGCAAATAAAATTAAAATGTTTAAATACAACTCAGAGAATGGAATTCCTTGCTGTAGTTTTGCTATCGTGTCTAATAACCAGCGCTGCGGAAGAAAATTAGCTACTTTTTGTACTGCATTTGGCATAATGTCGTACGGGAAATAACATCCAGCAAGCAAACATGTTGGTACTATCACTAGATTTTGCATTGCATTTGAAGCAGCTGAACTTTTTGAAAAAGACACAATGACTAATGATAAACCAATTGCAATTAAAGCGAATATCATAAGCACACCAATCATTACTATGAAAGGCATATTAATATTTGTATGAAAAACATTCGTCATAAATAGTACTGCAATTACAATTTGCAATGTTAATATCATCATATTTACCGCGACATTAGATAATATAAATTTCTTTCCGTCAATTGGTGTTGATAATAATCTAAAGTACGTTCTATTCTCTTTTTCTTTTAAAATAAATCCAGATAAGTTCACTGCTGAAAACAGCATAAACATAATAAGATAACCCATCGTTTGGTTTGTCATATCTTTATTTTTCGAAGTATCTTCTAGCGTCTCCGTTTTCATTTTAAATGCACTTTTTTGATACCCTACGTACATAGTATCAAATACACTTTGATCTGTTCCTGCTACTTTACTAATAGCTGCTACATTATCAATATAGTTATATAAATATGATTTTATAAATGCTGTTACTTGATCACCTTTAATTGATGCAACTTCTATATGATCTGGCTTCCCTTCTCGAACACTTTTTGAAAAACCAGATTCTAATGTAATAACCCCATCAAGTTTTTTAGAAGTGAGTTTATCTTCTACTTCAGACTCCTTAATCTTACTGACACTCACATTGTTTAATCCTTCTAAAAACTTTATCGTATCATTTGCTATCGGCTCATTTTCTTTATTTACAATCCCGATATTTAACGCACCTTGCCCCGCATTTCCGTATATCGAAAAAGAGATGAGCGTCCCGATTATTGGCAAACTAATAATAATGAATAACCCTTTTTTATTTTTCAAAAGTACAGATAACGTTTTTTGTATGAGCCATAAAATATCTTTCATACTATAGCCCCTCCCGTCTACGTAATGCAATAATTGCAATGAATAAAAAGAGTGCCGAAATTCCAAGGTTTAAACCTATTACCGGCAGTGCTGCCCCTACATCATTCGCATAAATAATTTTCATAACAGCTGTATTTGCCCACGTTAATGGTGATAAATTCGTAACGAAATTTTCTTCTATTACGAAATATGCACCGCCAAAAATAGAAGCTAATTGCACTACCACCATAATAATTGCTCTAGACGATTCAGGTGTTTTGGTAATATATCCAATCCCTAAACCGAAGCTAATTGCTAGAAAGACTTCTGTTAATAAAATAATAAATATAATTCCAAGATGATCGCCCCAATTCGCTTGAAAAACAAATTTACTAAATAACATGACAAGCAATATGCACAGAGCATTTGCTACTAGGCTCCCAAGTACTTTTCCAATGAATATTTCAGCCTTACTTATAGGCGCAGCAATGAGACGATCTCCTGTTTTACGTATTCGTTCTCCTCGAATTAAAGAACTGGCTCCCATCGCTGCATATAGCGCAATCATCGTCGTCATTACAACTGCATAGTAATCCATAGAACCTGGCTTTTTCGCAGCTTGTAAAGATGTTTCTTTTATATAATCATTATGATTTCCATTTGAAATAACTGCGCTCACCTTACTAGGATCTACTTTTGCAACTTCGGCTGCTACATTGTACTTATCAACAAATGTTGTTAGCATGCCTTCCACAATACTTCCCTCAATACTACTTTTGTCACTTCCGTACAATTTTGCGCCATCTTTATTTAATTCTACATAAGCAGCATATTTATTTTGCTTCACTGCTTCCTTCCCATCTATACCTTCAGAAGCTTTTTTAAAATGAATACCCGATTTATCAACTTCTTTCGCAAATGCTTCAAATGCTTGAGAAAACGTGCTACTCGCTTCATCTTTATATAGCACCTGTATATCTTTAATTGAATGACTATCACTATTAAATGCGTTTGTTAATGCTGTACCTAACACAAGCATAAGCACAATCGGAAAAGCTAACATAAAAACTAAAGTTCTTGCGTCTCTGAAATCTCTTTTCATATGCATAATTGCAATATTAAAGATGTTCAATTGATGAACCTCCCTTTACCTTTTCTTCATTTACTCTTTATTTATCTCGTAAGTTTCTTCCAGTTAACGTAAGGAATACCGTTTCTAAGTTAGGAGCCTGCTCCTCTAACGAACGGATTTCAATGTCATGATTAATGAAGTGCTGAACAATTTTATTTAAATTATTTAATCCTGCATCCGAGTTTACTTTAATTACGTTCTCTTCAATTTGAACAGCTTTCACTCCATTTATCTCTTTTAACTGTTCTATATCTAAATTTTCTACTGACTTCACTTCAATCCAAATATCTTTCGTATCGGTAATAATTGCTTTTAACTGCTCTTTCGTTCCTTCTGCAATCACTTTACCGTGATCTACTATAGCTATTTTCGTACAAATCTCTTCTACCTCTTCCATGTAGTGACTCGTATAAATAATCGTACTTCCCATTTCGTTTAATTTCCGAACAGACTGCAGGATATAATTTCTTGACTGTGGATCAATTCCAACTGTCGGCTCATCCATAATAATTAACTTCGGTCTATGAGCAATTGCACAAGCGATATTCAGTCTTCGCTTCATCCCACCAGAAAAGTTCTTTGGATAGCTTTTCTTTTTGTCACTAAGTCCTACAAATTGAAGAGCTTCCTCGACCCTAGCTTTTAATTCAGCTCCTCGTAATCCGTACAATCCAGCAAAGAATTTCACATTTTCATAAGCTGTTAACTCTTCATAAATCGCAATATCTTGCGGAACGATACCGATATTCATCTTCGCAAATCGATTATGTTTCTTTATATTTTTTCCTAGTATGCTAATTTCACCTTCATTACTTCTTAACAAACCAGCAATCATGTTAATTGTCGTACTCTTACCAGCACCATTCGATCCTAAAAAGCCAAATATTTCTCCTTCTTTAATAGATAAAGACATATTATCAACTGCGATGAAATCACCAAATTTTTTCGTTAAATTTTTAATTTCTAAAGTATTCATCGTTTCACCCCTATTTCGGTTTCTCTGCTTTTAGTATAAACAAAAAGAATGAACCTGCTCAGTGCAGAAGTTCATTCTTTTCACATGAGATTATTCACTTTTTTCATATGAGATGATTCATTCTCATATCGGTAGCAACATTGTTACTGAAAAACCACTTGTTCCATCTACTATAATTTTACCGTTTACAGACGCCGTTCGTTCCTCCATCCCCATAATACCGAGACCTTTTTTAACAAGCATTGCACCTTTTCCATTATCCTTCACTTGTACCTTTACCATCTTGTTAAGTACATGAATATCGATTGAAATGACTGTCGCATCAGCATATTTCATCGCATTTGTTAATGCTTCCGTGACATTTTCACCGATAATCTTCCACTGTATAGGAGAAATCATATCTAAGTTCCCTTTATAAACGAAAGGAATATTCACATCATGCTTACCGGCAAATTCCTCTATGAATAATTTCATACGATGAATACCAATTTGCTCAGTTGGTGGCTTCATATTTTTTAATGTAATCCGAATGCTTTCAATTCCATCTTTCGAAATATGAATTGCATTTTGTAATAACTCAGCAGATTTTTCTTTATCTATCGCCATTAATCTCTTTGCTGCTTCCATTTGAATAAGTGCACCTGTCATCGAATGGCCAATTTTATCATGAATTTCTTGAGAAAGTCGATTTCTCTCTTCTAACTTAAATGTGTACTCTGATTGCCTTATGTACTCTTTATTTTCATTTAAGCTTTTCGTCAGCCGCTGCATATTTTTTCGCATCTTATCATTTTGTGATTCAAGCTTTAATACGCGCGATATATACCGTTCTGCCATCGTTAATACGAGGAAAGAAAATGCAACAATTAATCCATATGTCATTCGAATGCTTTCATTTGTAAATATAATAGGAATCATCATAATGATAAAGAGTTGCCATTTCTTCTCTATATAACGAAATATAATTTCATATAAGTTCAATGGTAAAAACAAAATGAAAAACGGATGAATCTTCCATGTAAATAACATAACTAAGCCAATCGACACAGAAGTTACTATGTTTTTGTACGTATCTTTTTTAAATATAGAGATTAGCACGTTTACAGAAAGATATAAAAGCAAAGTAAGTATAATCCATGGTAAGTTCTCAACATTTAAATACATGTAACTAAACACAATATATATAAAGACAATTAATTTACTTACAATTAACCAAAATTCCATATCTTTAATCAACTTTCCCTGTTAAATAATAAATCGCGATTTGTGTACGATGTTCCAGTCCAGTTTTCCCTAAAACTGACGTAATATAATTTGCAATTGTTCCTTCTGATATGAAAAGTTGCTTCGAGATTTCTTTATTCGAAAAGCCTTTTGCAATTAATGCGATAATACTCAGCTCTCTTTCAGTAAAAAGACTTTTATCTATTTTACATTCTTCCTCTTTACTTTCCATTAAATTAGACTTAATTTTATCGAGAACTACATCTTGCATAACTGTTTGACCGTTATATACTCCTTTTATCGCATCACGAATACGCTCTGGATCATTATTTTTTAATAAATAACCTTTTGCCCCGTTCTTCACTGCGTCCAAAATATATTCATCATCATCGAACGTCGTTAAAATTAGCGGTTTCGTTTTCGTCTCTTCACAAATGAATTTCGTCGCCTCTACCCCGTTCATATTTGGCATGCGAACATCTAAAAGGGCGATATCAACGTCGTTCTTTTTGCAATATTCCACTGCTTCTTTCCCATCATTTACTGTATCTACTACTTCGAACTCTTCATATGTATTTAAAATAATTTTCATGCCTTCTCTAATAAAAGAATTATCATCTGCTATTAATATTTTAATTTTCATGTTTGTTAGTATGGACATTCCCCTACTAACACTCACATCCTTTCTCCCTGTAACATTTCCTACTTGCTCATTATATACTTCTCTTTACCATTTTTTCACACCTTTTTTCATCTAGCTCTCCTGCAAAAAATATATTATTCTTTTTTTACAAAATGTGTAGGGTGACTTATCATTCTTTACGTCTATATAATAGAATGCGTCAAAAAGGAGGGAGAGACCCATTGAGGAAAAACAATTAATTGAAAAAGCACAGCAAGGAAGCGAACATGCTTTTCGTATCCTTGTGCAAACATATCGTCACTATATTTTCCAAGTTATCTTTTCTATTTTAAGACATGAAGAAGATGCGAAAGATGTTACACAAGAAGTATTCGTAAAAATTCACGCCTCTCTCCCAAATTATCAATTTCGCGGATTAAAAACGTGGATGGCGCGTATTGCCACCAATCACGCTATTGATTATAAGAGAAAAAAAGCTAGAGAAAACGAAGAACTCTCCTTATGTAAAGAAACTGAGGAAAATATAAAATCCTCTCAAAATATTGAGGATTTATTATTGACGAAAGAACAAAAATTACTAATTGCTCAAAAACTGAGAGAACTTCCCCATAATTACCGTGATGTCGTTCTCGCACATTACTTAGAAGAAAAAAGTTATCACGAAATTGCTTTGCAGGAAAATATCGAAGTGAAAACAGTCGAAATGAAACTGTATCGGGCAAGAAAATGGATTAAAAAACATTGGAAGGAGGAAGAGTTTCTATGATGCATTATTCAAAAGAAGATTGGCGCAATTATACATTAGATGTTATAGAAAGCAATGAACGTGAATCTATGGAAGAACACCTTTATGAATGTGATCATTGTTTAGCGATTTATATGGAAAGTATTGATGAACAACAGGAAAACCTTCCAATGATAAATGATGATTCATTTACGAACGAAGTTATGACACAAATTGATTTTGAAACGCTACAACCTAATGAAAATATAAAAACAAACTCATTAAAGCGAACGATTATTCACTACATAATTGCAACCGCAGCTACAATTATTTTTATGGTAAGTGGTTTATTCCAATATATTTTCACAGCGACATCAAATTTCGAGAAATCTTCAAAACATAACGAGTCTTCTATCTCACAACAAATTGTAAACAAATCGGTAGACTCATCAAAAAAGGACGGAGGTTCAAAGCATGAATAAAAACCCCTTTTTAGCACTTGTATTAGGGCTAATTCCTGGGCTTGGACATTTATATTTAAAGAAATTTGGACGGTTTATTTTATATAGCGGAGGGGCTGTATTTCTATTTATCTTTGCAGCATTTTGTACAATAGCATTGGGAGCGCGTGATATTGCTTTTCTTTCTCTATTTTTACTAGCCGTGTTATGGGTGGTCAACTTACTAGATTTAGTTATCACGATTATTAACCAATCGAAAAAACAAGCAACCGGAGAATTAACAGAGTCCTCTAAAGAGAGCGAACGATTTTATATCATTCTTCTTTCCATCATCCCTGGACTTGGTCATTTTCAATTAGGGCTTATGCAACGTGGACTTACATTTTTAGTAGCTTGTACAGGAATCGGAAGTATGATCATTTTCGTTGCCCTTTTAACATCTCAAGAAAGTTTCCTTATCTTTCTCGTGACGTTACCTGTTTTATGGATTTATAATTTCTTCGATGTTGTTCAGCAACTCCAGAAAAAAGAACGTGGTGAACAATTAGTTGACCGCACTATTTTTGAAGATTTTGAAGAGCACCGTGAACAAGGAAAGAAAAGTAAAACATTCGCTTCTATTTTAGCGATGTTTCCTGGAGCGGGACATATGTATTTAGGCTTACAGCGACGAGGCCTCCAGCTTATGGCAGCCTTTTTACTTTCCATCTATTTACTTGACTTATTAAGACTTTCAGCGTTTTTATTTTTAGTACCAATCATTTGGTTCTATAGCTTCTTTGACGCTTTACAGCAAACTGCAAAGTATGGAAAAGAACGTGTACATGACGAACCTATCATTGATTATTTTATCAATCATCAAAGATGGATCGGTATCGGGTTAATTACACTCGGGGGTTATTATTTATTAGATCAAACAGTCCTTCCTATTTTGAATGATTACTTCGCAACTATATTTAACATTCATCTTAGCGAGCTGTATTATCGCTATTTCCAAACATCTATCGTTGCACTCCTCTTAATTGGTGGCGGCTTTAAATTGTTACTTGGAAATAAAGAAAATAAAGGTGGTACGAAAGAATGAGAACATGGCGCGTTGGAACATTTTCAATGGGGCTTTCTATTATTGCATTAGGTTGCTTCTTACTATTTTCAGTTATAAAAGGTACTGAGGTATTAGATTCCTTAACAGCATGGTGGCCTGTTTTACTTATTATACTTGGCGTGGAAATTTTACTTTACCTTCTATTTTCTAAGAAGGAACAATCATTTATTAAATATGATATTTTTAGTATTTTCTTTATCGGTGTTTTAGGAAGTGTTGGCATTGCTTTTTACTGTTTATTATCAACTGGATTGCTAGATGAAGTTCGTCATTCTATTCATACCACTCGCCAAACGAGTAATATTCCAAGTGGACAACTTAATATACCTGAATCTATCAAAAAAATTGTAGTGGATGCAGGACAGTACCCTCTAACAATAGAGGGTACTGATACAAATCAAATTCATCTTCTTGGAACATATGAAATGACGACGAAAGCTAATGAAAAACTTAATTTAAAACAAGAAGATTTTCTTTCCGTTGAAACAGCCGGGGAAACGATGTATATCACTTTAAAATCATTACCAGTTCAACATACGTTATGGAATTCCGCACCACAGGTCAAACCGACACTCGTTCTTCCACAAAATAAAAATGTAGAAGTTCGTGCTTCAAATAACGAACTATCCCTTTATCCAGGTCAATTACAAAATAATTGGTTTGTACAGGAAAGTTCAAATGTATCTGTTCATTTAACGAAAGAAAGCGATGTATCTTTAATCGCCATAACAAACAAAAAAGAATCCCACGGAAACACACCTTGGGAACAAGTTGAAGATTTAACGAAAAAAGAAGAGAATACTTCAGCAGAAAATCCAGAATTAAACGAACAAGAACATTGGTATAAAAATTCGATTAAAACTGGAAATGGAACGTATAAATTAAGCATTGAGAAAGCTTACAATTTAAATATGAGTGTTATTGAAAAATAAGAAACCTTCCACAATTGTGGAAGGTTTTTCTCATATAATCGCTTTAATTCCCTCTAACACTAAGCCAATCATAAATCCGCAAACAGCTCCGTTTACTCGGATCCATTGTAAATCTTTACCGACATTATTTTCAATCATTTCAATTAACGTTTTATCATCTAACTTATCAAGATTTTCTTGCACAAGCTTTCCGATTTTCGAATGGTTATTCTCAACAAGCTTCACAACTTGTTTTTGTAACCAATCTTCTATTTTTTGAACAGTCACTTCGTCATCTTTTATTTTATTCATTTGTTTTTGTAAAAATGGAATAACATACTTATCCGCAAATTCTTCATTGTTTACAAAGGCAACTGCTTTTTGCTGCGCTTGTTCCAACATCTCTTTAATTTTGTCAGTAGCATTCCAATTTGAAATCCATTTTTCTTTCCAATTTTCTAATTCTTGTAGTAACGCTTCATTTTCTTTTACATTTATAATTTCTTGACGAATTTTTGCTAATATAAGCTGTCTCGTGCTATTATCCGCATCTTGTAAGCTGTTAATATTGCTAATAATGAATTTCTGCAAAATGCCGCCAATTTTATCTTCATCTACAATATTCATAAACGACTTCAATGTAAACTGTAAAAATCCATCTACTTTTATATTTTCCATCGCCTTCATCCCTAAACTTCCGAGCTGGTAGCGTGCTTCATCTTGCGCTGTCCAATCTTTCACTTTTACTAAAATGTAATCCAGTGTCTTCTCATCATATTCTTGCACAACTAATTGATCAACAAGCACTTGTAAGATGTTACTTGTATTCATTGTATGCAAATACGTTTTTAATTCTTTTTCAATAATAACCGCTAATTTTTCCGTATCTATTGAAACAATCGCCTTCTCAGCAATCGTTACAATCCCTTTTTTCACAGCATTAGACTGCATTTCTCTCTCTGCAATTTGCAGCACCATTTGTGCTAGTTGCATTTCTTTTACTTTATTCGTAATACTTTCTTTCGTTAGCCACTCATTTTCTAACGTATTGATGAGCCCTTTCGTTACTCGTTTACGGTTTTTAGGTAACAAAGCTGTATGCGGAATTGGAATTCCCATCGGGTGACGGAATAATGCTGTAACTGCAAACCAATCCGCAAGTCCACCAACTAACCCAGCTTCAAATCCACCTTGAATAATCTCACCAGCTACCGTCCCTTGAAAAGGAATAGAAGCCGCAAAACCTACCCCCATAACCCCAAGCGAAATACCCGCTATATATTTAGTCTGTAATGACATCGTATACACATCCTCTTATTATGTAAAATAAAGCTTTTTTGTTATATTTATTCGATCTTAGTAATCCTTTATATCTATACTATAAAGAACATATGTGAAAATAACAAAGATTTTTATGTACATGAAAAAATGAGACTATAACTAGCCTCATTTTCCTTACAGTATTAATTCTAAACCTTTCCTATAATACCCATTCATCACATCTTCTGGAACCATACTACCGCCAGTTCCCCACACAATATGAGTACCTTTCTTCATCTTCTCTGTTAACTGTTGTTTTTGTAAATACTCATCTTCTGTACATACTTTTACTGGCCCTATCATACCGGCTAATGCAGAAGGCTCTAAATAAATCTTTTCCGTATCAGCTAGTTCTTTTAATAATCTATATAACTCTTCATCACTTACTGTGTAATTTCCACTCAAAAATGGTTCTATCGTTTTACCGACAAATCCAGACGGTCTTCCTACCGCTAGTCCGTCCGCGTCTGTTACATTGTCAATCCCGATATCTTGAACGGAAATTTTATCATGAAGTCCTGTCATTAAACCGAGTAACATGCATGGAGAATGCGTAGGCTCGGCAAAGAAACAGTGTACGTTGTCTTTATACAATAACTTTAAACCAAATGCGACTCCGCCAGGCCCGCCCCCTACTCCGCATGGTAGATAAACGAATAAAGGATGTTCTTCATCCACTACAATCTCTAACTCTTCTAATTGTTTTTGTAAACGCGATGCTGCTACTGCGTATCCTAAAAATAAATCATGTGAGTTTTCATCATCTACAAAATAACAGCTAGGATCTGCATCTGCTTGCCTTCTTCCTTCTTCTACAGCTTTACTGTAATCAGCTTCATATTCAATAACATTTACACCTTTGCTTCTTAATAAATCTTTTTTCCATTGTTTCGCATCTGCTGACATATGAACCGTTACGTTAAAACCTAACTTCGCACTCATAATCCCAATACTTAATCCTAAGTTTCCTGTCGAACCTACTGCGATAGAATACGTGGCAAAAAACTCTCTACATGTATCACTATCTAAAATGGAATAATCATCTTCTTCTGTTAACATACCACACTGCAAAGCTAATTGTTCAGCATGCTTCAATACTTCATAAATGCCTCCTCTAGCTTTAATTGATCCTGATATCGGAAGATGACTATCACATTTTAATAATAATTCTCCTAAAATAGGTTGCTCATAATTTTTCTCTAAAGCTTGTTTCATTGAAGGGATTTTCACTAAAGGTGATTCAATTATGCCGTTAGTCTCTTTCGTTTCAGGAAAAATTTTCGCAATATATGGTGCAAAACGCTTTAACCTCTCTTCCGCATCTTTTACATTCTCTTCATTCAGTGGCGAATCTTTTATTGCCGTTTCATACTTTTCCATGTTCGGATTCACCCAAAACACTTCTTCTGTTGCGATTAATTGATTTAAGAGTGGATATTCCTCTTTTAATTTCTCTATTTCCTTCATTCCTCTTCCTCCTCATCACCTTGTAGCTTACAATTTAATAAATTATAATTAAATTAATTTTAAT
>NZ_JAKUFR010000030.1:0-54617 GCF_022663555.1 Bacillus cereus group sp. BfR-BA-01381 | reverse complement strand
ACCTCCTCCATTTTTTCTAAATTAAATATTTTATCATCGCGGGGTGGAGCAGCACGGTAGCTCGTCGGGCTCATAACCCGAAGGTCGCAGGTTCAAATCCTGTCCCCGCAATCAAATGGTCCCGTGGTGTAGTGGTTAACATGCCTGCCTGTCACGCAGGAGATCGCCGGTTCGACCCCGGTCGGGACCGCCATTTATGTTGGCTCGGTAGCTCAGTCGGTAGAGCAGAGGACTGAAAATCCTCGTGTCGGCGGTTCGATTCCGTCCCGAGCCACCATTTTTTTATGCCGACTTAGCTCAATTGGTAGAGCAACTGACTTGTAATCAGTAGGTTGGGGGTTCAAGTCCTCTAGTCGGCATCCTTTAGGGGCATAGTTTAAAGGTAGAACTGAGGTCTCCAAAACCTCCAGTGTGGGTTCGATTCCTACTGCCCCTGTAAAGTATATGGGCCTATAGCTCAGCTGGTTAGAGCGCACGCCTGATAAGCGTGAGGTCGATGGTTCGAGTCCATTTAGGCCCACCATATATTATTCCGCAGTAGCTCAGTGGTAGAGCTATCGGCTGTTAACCGATCGGTCGTAGGTTCGAGTCCTACCTGCGGAGCCATGGCCCGTTGGTCAAGTGGTTAAGACACCGCCCTTTCACGGCGGTAACACGGGTTCGAATCCCGTACGGGTCATAAAAAAAGAGTCAGCATATTGCTGACTCTTTTTTATTGTGCGTTCATTCTCCTTTATCAACTGATTTTCCTGAAATAAATAAAGGGATTTAGGAAAAGCTATGGTATGTATAAAAAGGAGGAGATACAAATGACACGAGTGAGAGACTTGATGAGCACTCATATTGTACAGTGTACACCGTTAGACAATGTATATGAAGCTGCTGTAAAGATGAAAGAAGAATCGATTGGATTGATTCCGGTTGTTGAAAATGAACAAGTTGTTGGTCTTGTTACGGACCGGGATTTAGTTGTTCGAGGGATTGCTGAAAAACATCCTGGATCTAATAAAATTACAAATGTAATGACAACAAACATTGTTTCAGTTTCTCCAGATGATCCTATTGAAAAGGCTACAGAGTTAATGGCGCAGTATCAAATTAGACGATTGCCAGTAGTTGAGAGTGGTCAACTCGTTGGGATGTTAGCACTAGGAGATTTAGCTATAAAAGAATCGGCAGATGATCAAGCCGGATTTGCTTTAAGTGAAATATCAGAGCATACGGAATGAAGAAAGACTTTACTTAGTGGAATACGTTACGTATAAAAATCAGATGCATTATTCTAGTATATAGGATTAAACAAATATGTTAGCATGATGCATCTGATACATTATATAATAAGTACATAGTTATTAATTTCGACAGTTTATTTAAATTTGTCATTCCTAATTATAAATAAGAGAAAAAATGATATACTGATAGATATAAGTATTATGATTGATTTCGAATATAACAATATTTATTGTTAATGATGTGATAATGAATTAATATTTCCTATGTAGACAAAAGGGAAGGGGAATTATATGAAGGCTGTACAGCGCGATCCAAATTGGAATTTGGTTACAGATACATATATAGAACCAAATAATTTCGCTGAATTATTTTCTTTGCTTGTACCTTGTCATCCAAAAGGTGAAGGGAAAGAACGAACTATATTAGTGTGGAAAGAAAAAGAATTTTATAAAGAAGAAAATTTAGCGGCATTTATCGTATATGGAATGAATAAAGCAAAGAATTTACCGCAATTTCATAAAGACGAAATTCCAACTTTAGTACGTATTCTTCGCTTATGCCAAGAAATTGGTTGGTATGAAGAAGCGAATACTTTTATGGTAACTCAAGGGCTAGCTGAGTTTGTTCATACTTCATTGGAATATGAAACGTGGGATCTTTTGACGCAGGCGGTGGCTTTAAACTATTTAATTATTAAATATCGTATTGGTGAATTAACTGATGGGGATGTAGAAATTTGGGATAGAGTTAAATTTAATGAGAAATGTATAACAGACTGTAAACATCTATTATCTCATAAAGAAGTATTAGAATTTACATTCTTTTATATGTGTAAGAGAGCTAAGTCACTATCAAAAGAGCAATTAAATAGTGATATGATGAGTTTAGCGATGTATTGTAATACTTTTGTTTATGACTTATATACATATGATTTATTACGAAAGTATCGTAAGTGTACAGACTTTCTATCATATTATGGACCTAGTCAAGCGGTGTTAGCTTGCCAAAGGGCTGTACTTTCTCAAATTTCAGATCGATTAGACCCACTCAAGACTACTCATGTAGATGATTATTTATATGTAATGAAAGATATGATGGAGCATATGACGATAGGGATAATGGATCGATATGATCATTTTATTGGAAAGTTATTATCATATGTGCCATTTTTCGAAATGATCCAAGTTCCACAACATGCATATTATTGTGAAGAATTATTGTATATTTGTAAGGGCATTAAATATAAAGAAGAAATATTACGCAATTATATATTTATACAATTACATGACTGTTTACCATCTTTCTTTAAACTGTTTCTTAAAAATAAGCGTTATGCAACGATTCATGATATTTTGTTCTATTGGTGTGATGATGAACAAAGAATGAGCTTAGAGAAAAAATATAATCTTAGCTTTATTTATGAAAAATATGCTTGCGGGTAAAGAGCATTTTCTATATAAATTAAAAAGGATCTCAATTGTGAGATCCTTTTGTTATTAGTAAAGCAAGGAGAATGTAATTAAGACGAGAAATAACATTCCATAAAGGAGAAATTGTGCCGTATAGCTTCCTTGTATACCAAAAAAAGTATTTGTTTTTTTATATAAATTCAATATATATTTTATCGGATTATCTTTGAAAGATTGGTACACAGTGTCTCCTCTTTCTAAGCTTCTTGTTCGTGTTTTTTGTTATTAGGGACATGAATGTATCTAGCTATGAATAATAAAACAGCCATAAAGAATACGGGAAATACGGTAGATAAATAAAAACCATTACTAATAATATTTGTTATTAAGGCACTTAATAGAAAAATGGCATTATAAATATGGGCAATTTTTTGTTTTAGTTGAACTTGAAAAGCTTCCATCATAATTTCTAAAGCAACAAAAGCAATGATAATAGATAAAAATACAGTATTTGTATTATAAATTACTAAGCAACAGATTAAGCCTAAAAAGGCTAAGTATTCAATTAAGAGAGGTATATTGATATTGCGTGGCATACAATTTACCTAACTAAATATGGCAGTGGGTTTACTGCATTTGTTTTTTCAAAATTCCATTCTCCATTGTGTAATTCAAAATGAAGATGTTGCCCGTATGAATGACCTGTGTTTCCCATATGACCTACTAATTGTCCAGCTTGTACTTGATCACCAGCTTGTACAGTGCGATCTTTCATATGAGCATAGACAGTTGTATATAATTTCCCGTTTATTTGATGGGCGATGAACACAACATTGCCATAGCTAGCTGAATAATATGATTTCACGACTTTACCTGCCGCCGCCGCCTGGATAGAGACATTACCCTGAGCTGCGATATCTATACCATAATGCATTTGTTCCCAGCGCATATCAAATGTTGAGCTAATTCTTCCTTGAGTAGGGAATTTGAAAACGGCTGGAATGGAAGTAGGTTGAGCCGTTTGAGCTTGTGATTGCGTTTGGTTTTGCACTACATAATGTTTTGCCACGTATCCGTATCCTGTGCCAAAACGAATTTTATACCAAGTTCCTACAGTTTCCACTACTTGTAATTGTGTACCATTTTGTAATGAACCAAGTAGTGCGCTACTTGTACTAGCGTTGCTACGTACATTAAGTTTAGGTGTTGCAACTGTGTATTTCGCATTATTTTGAACTGTGATGCCTTTTACTAAAGGCTGTGAACCATTAGATACGAATGCCTTTTGTACGTACCCTGTTTTGCCATTATGTAAAATTTTATACCACTCGCCTTGTTCTTCTTGAATGGTAACGAATTTCCCATTTGGTAATACATCTAAAATTGAAGATTCTAAATTAGGTTCAGAACGAACGTTTAATGCATTGGCATTGACGATATATTGATTATTAGATTGAAGTTTGTTTTTTAGTAGAATAGAATCTTTTTGTACGTAACCTACTTTATTATTAACAGATACTTTATACCAGCCATTAGTTGTTTCAAGTATATTCACTTTCGTATTAAAGCGAATTGTATCAATTGATGAGCTATTTGCGTTATCTTTTGTATGTAAGGCTACTTGATCAACTTTGACATATCCAGTTTTCACATTAGATAATTGTTCAGCGTTGGCTGTTTGTACATTTGTTTCTCCCATAGAAGGAAGTAAAGAAGCAATTGCGACAGTAGTTGCTGTTAAAGCAGTAGCTTTCATATTCATATAATAGAGACCTCCTCTAGTTGTATAGTTGTAATTTTATTATAGTATAAAGATATAATATAGTGGGTGTATTCACATAAATGTAATATGAAATCAATATAAAAATAAATTTTTTGAGGATAATGATTCCTTTTTATCCAATTCATTAGGATAATAATTTCTAAGATAGAATATAAGTATCATATGGTTTTGTTATTTTGTTGACAATTGAGAAAATTAAAATAGTTGATGATGTCTTATTACGATGTTATACTGACAGTGATAATTTTATAGTTTGCTAGGAGAGCTGGTGTTGCCAGCTGAGAGTAAGGCCTTAAGTCTTTGATCCTTTTTATTACCTGATCTAGATTATGCTAGCGTAGGGAAGCAATTCGGACACTAATAATGAGTCCCCGTTTCTTTGCGTATAGAAACGGGGCTTTTTTATTTGAAAATTTCATATTGAAACCACTAGGGGTGCTTGTTGTGCTGAGAGAGGAATAATCCTTAACCCTTACAGACCTGATCTAGGTAATACTAGCGAAGGGAAGTGGAGCAACGAATAAATTATAATTTTATTTGCTGTAACCACTTCTTATTTAGAAGTGGTTTTTTATTTAGATATATAAATTGAAAGGGGATAGAGAAATGAAATTTTGCGATAGATTATTAGAAACTGTACAACCAGTTTGGGAGATGAGTCATAATCATCCATTTGTTGTAGGTATGGGGGATGGCACATTAGAAAAAGATAAGTTTCAGTATTACATTATTCAAGATTATTTATATTTGTTAGATTATGCAAAGCTATATGCGATCGGTGTTGTAAAGGCAACGAATCCACAAGTAATGGGGAAATTTGCTGAACAAATTGATGGGATATTAAATGGAGAAATGACAATTCATAAACAATATGCAAAAAGACTTGGAATTTCTATAGAGGAGATAGAGTCTGCAAAGCCATCTGCTAAAAATCTAGCTTATACAAATTACATGATGTCTGTATCTCAAAATGGCACACTTGCGGAATTAATAGCAGCACTTCTTCCATGTATGTGGAGCTATTGGGAGATTGGAAAGCGTTTAAATGATATTCCTGGGGCAAGAAATCATGAGTTCTTTGGTGAGTGGATTCAAGGCTATAGTTCTGAAGAATACGGTAACCTTTGTGTTTGGTTAATCGATTTATTAAATGAAATGGCAGTTGGAAAGTCTGAAAAAGAGCTAGATCGATTAGAGGAGATTTTCCTATATTCCAGTCGATTTGAATATTTATTCTGGGATATGTCCTATCGTAAGGAGATGTGGGGATTTGAGGAGCAAGAACATACTACAGTTTCATAATGTTTCTTTTCATTATGATGAGAAGCCAATCGTCAATGAATTAAATGCTTCTATACAAGATAAAGAGTTTGTAAGTATTATCGGACCGAGTGGATGCGGGAAAAGTACTTTATTTCGTCTTATTACAGGTTTAGAAGAAACAAGTACGGGACAGATAGAGCTAATAGAAACAAAGAGCCATCCTGTAGGGTATATGCCCCAAAAAGATATGCTCCTGCCATGGAGAACGATTATTGAGAACGCTGCCCTGCCGTTAGAGTGCCAAGGTGTACAGAAGAAAGAAGCACAAGTAAAGGCAAAGGAACTGTTACATAAATTTGGTTTGCAAGGGTATGAGACAAAATATCCGAAAGATTTATCTGGTGGTATGAGACAACGTGTATCTTTTATTCGAACTTTATTAACAGGTGGGGAGATATTGCTGTTAGATGAACCGTTTAGTGCGTTGGATGCTTTAACGAAGGCCTCTTTGCAAGAATGGTTGTTTGAACAATGGAAAGAGTGGGAAAAAACAATTTTATTTATCACTCATGATGTGGAAGAAGCATTGTTTCTTTCTAATCGAATTTTAGTAGTAGAGCAGCAACCGATAACTACTTTAACCGAGAGGATTGTACCGCTTGATCATAATCGGACAAGAAAAGATTTATATAAACCAGAAGTATTAGCCCTTAAAGATGAGCTTCTTAGTATGTTGCAAAGGCAGGTACTCGTATGATGAACCGGTTGAAGGAGCTATTACCTGCTCTTACGCTTTCTAGTATTTTACTTGCTATTTGGGAAGTAGGCGCAAGAATTGTAGATGAAATGTACATTTTACCGTCACCGTCTGCAATTGTAATGAAAATATGGAAACTAAAAGACATATTATTTACGGTTCATTTGCCAGCAACATTATATGTCGTTTTAATAGGGGTGGCTATTTCTATCGTACTTGGGGTAGGGCTAGCGATGTTAATGAATGCGAGTAATTGGATGGAGAGAGCATTTTATCCATTATTAGTTGCCTCACAAACGATTCCTATTACAGCGCTTGCTCCGCTTTTCGTTTTATGGTTTGGATATACGATCTGGAGTAAGGTTGTTGTTACGGTTTTAATTACGTTTTTCCCAATTGCGGTTAATACGTATGATGGACTGCGCAGTACGAAAAAAGAATGGGAAGAGCTTTTAGTTACGTATGGGGCAACGAAAAAAGATGTTTTTCTTAAATTAAAATTGCCGTCTGCTCTTCCTTATTTTTTCTCAGCTTTAAAAATTGCAGTACCGCTTAGTGTAATTGGGGCGGCAATTGGTGAATGGCTCGGTGCACAAGCGGGGCTAGGATATTTCAGTAAGAGAATGATGACGCAATTAGACGGGGCAGGTGTATTTGCACCCATTGTATTGTTATCATTATTAGCTATTTTCTTCGTCGTACTTATTTCAGTATTAGAAAAGAAATTCATTAGTTGGAGGAAGCATTCATGAAATTTTTAAAACGCATCTTTGTGCTTACATTATTAGTTGCAATGATTGCTGGATGTTCGAGTAATTCAGTATCGGAAAAAAGTAAAAAAGAGAAAGAAATAACGGTCATGCTTGATTGGTACCCAAATGCGGTACATAGCTTTATTTATGCGGCAATTGAAAAAGGTTACTTTAAAGAAGAAGGAGTAAAGGTAAATATTAAATTCCCTTCTAATCCGACTGATCCATTAACGTTAGCAGCTGCAGGAAAAGTAACAGTGGGCTTATATTATCAGCCAGATGTTGTCATGGCAAAAGCAAATGAACAAATTCCAGTGAAATCAATTGGAGCCGTCGTACGTTCACCATTAAATCATGTTGTATCGCTGAAGTCTGCAGGCATTCAATCGCCAAAAGATTTAGAGGGTAAAACAGTTGGATATTCTGGAACACCTTTAAGTGAGATGTATTTAAAAACGATGGTAAAAGAAGCTGGTGGTAATCCAGATACAGTGAAAGTAGTCGATGTTGGTTTTGATTTAGTACCAGCATTAATCACGAAAAAAGTGGATGCGGTAACAGGGGCATACATTAACCATGAAGTACCTGTTATGCGTCATGAAGGTCATGAACCAGCATACTTTAATCCAGCAGATTACGGTGTACCGAATTATCATGAGCTTGTATTTGTAACAGGTGATAAAACGTTGAAAAAAGATAAAGAAGCGTTGCAAGCTTTCTTACGTGGTACGAAAAAAGGTTATGATTTCATGAAGAAAAACCTAGATGAAGCATTAAATATTTTATTAAATCATCAAGAAAAAGAAAACTTCCCACTTGTACCAGAAGTTGAAAAAGAAAGTATGAAAATTTTATTAGAGAAGATGGAAACGAAAGATGAGCCATTTTTATCGGATTCAAAAGAGTCATGGGAGAAACAAAATAAATGGCTGAAAGATAAAGGAATGACGAAAGAAATCGTTCCGGCTGAAGAGTTATTCGAAAACATTTTAAAGTAGGCGAATGAATATGAAAAATGAGCTTCATGTAATCTCAAATGGTCACATGCCATTCGAAGAGTTAGTGAATGTAGCGATGCAAATTGAGAGTGAGATTGATTATTTGCATATTCGTGAGCGTGAGAAAAGCACAAAGGAATTATATGAAGGTGTGGAAAGTCTTTTAACGAAAGGCTTTCCAGCATCGAAAATAGTGATAAATGATCGAATTGATATTGCTATTTTATTAAACATTCCGCGCGTGCAGCTAGGGTATCGAAGCGCAGATGTAAAGTCAGTGAAAGAAAAGTTTTCTTATTTGCATGTCGGTTATTCTGTGCATTCTTTAGAAGAGGCGATCGATGCATTTAAGAATGGCGCGGATTCACTCGTTTATGGTCATGTATTTCCGACAGATTGTAAAAAAGGTGTGCCAGCGAGAGGGCTTGAAGAAATTTCAGACATTGCAAAGTGTTTATCCATACCGATTACAGCAATTGGAGGAATCACTCCGGAAAACACTGGAGATGTTCTTACTAACGGCGTCAGTGGTATTGCTGTTATGTCTGGGATTATAAGTAGTAGTAACCCGTATAGCAAAGCGAAGTCTTATAAGGAATCAATAAGAAAGTGGGCGGAAAAACATGTGTAAGAAGTATGATGTAGCGATAATTGGCGGTGGTGTAATTGGTAGTTCAGTTGCACATTTTCTAGCAGAAAGAGGACATAAAGTAGCGATTGTAGAGAAGCAACAGATTGCATCTGAAGCCTCGAAAGCAGCCGCTGGTTTACTTGGGGTGCAGGCAGAATGGGATGAATATGACCCGCTATTTGAACTTGCTAGAGAAAGCCGTGCTATATTTCCACAACTTGCAGAAGTTTTACGTGAAAAAACAGGCATCGATATTGGGTATGAAGAGAAAGGCATTTATCGCATTGCTCAAAATGAAGAGGAGAAGGAAAGAATTCTTCATATTATGGATTGGCAGCAGAAAACCGGTGAAGATTCTTACTTTTTAACGGGAGATCGTTTACGAGAGAAAGAGCCGTATTTATCTGAGTCAATTATAGGGGCTGTATATTATCCGAAAGATGGTCATGTTATTGCACCAGAGCTTACGAAAGCATTCGCACATTCCGCATCATTTTCGGGTGCTGATATATATGAACAGACAGAAGTGTTTGATATTCGTATTGAAAATAATAAAGTGACTGGAATTGTGACAAGCGAAGGTATGATCACTTGCGAGAAAGTTGTTATTGCAGGTGGCTCATGGAGCACGAAGTTACTAGGTTATTTTCACCGAGAATGGGGTACATATCCAGTTAAAGGAGAAGTAGTAGCAATAAGAAGTAGAAAACCACTTTTAAAGGCGCCTATTTTCCAAGAAAGATTTTACATTGCACCAAAGCGCGGCGGACGTTACGTAATTGGAGCAACGATGAAGCCCCGTACGTTCAATAAAACTGTGCAACCAGAAAGTATTACTTCTATATTAGAGCGCGCGTATACAATATTGCCTGCTTTAAAAGAAGCTGAATGGGAAAGTGCATGGGCAGGATTAAGACCACAATCGAATCATGAAGCTCCTTATATGGGAGAGCATGAAGAAATAAAAGGTTTATATGCTTGTACGGGCCATTATCGAAACGGTATTTTATTAAGTCCTGTTTCTGGTCAATATATGGCTGATTTAATAGAGGGAAAGCAGGAGAATCACTTGCTAGATTCATTGCTTTCTAAAACAGTTTAGAAAGGGGATGGAAGTTTGAATTTAAAAATTAATGGTAATCAAATTGAAGTGCCAGAGAGTGTGAAAACAGTAGCTGAGCTACTTACACATTTAGAGTTAGATAACAGAATTGTTGTAGTAGAGCGTAATAAAGATATTTTACAAAAAGATGATCATACAGATACATCTGTTTTTGATGGAGACCAAATTGAGATTGTAACTTTCGTAGGAGGCGGTTGATTATGTTAAACATTGGACCATTTTCATTTCATTCTAGACTTTTATTAGGAACAGGAAAATTCCCTGATTTTGATGTGCAGCAAAAGGCAATTGATGTATCTGAGGCTGAGGTTTTAACGTTCGCAGTACGTCGTATGGATATATTTGATGCAAAGCAGCCTAATTTATTAGAGAAACTTGATGTGAAAAAATATACGTTATTACCGAATACAGCCGGAGCAAAAAATGCTGAAGAAGCTGTTCGTATTGCAAAATTAGCAAAAGCTTCTGGGCTTTGTGACATGATAAAGGTAGAAGTTATTGGTGATGATAGAACGTTATTACCTGATCCGGTAGAGACGTTAAAGGCATCTGAAATGTTACTAGAAGAAGGATTTATCGTACTTCCGTACACATCTGATGATGTTGTATTAGCACGTAAATTACAAGAACTTGGCGTGCATGCGATTATGCCAGGAGCATCTCCAATTGGATCAGGACTTGGTATTGTAAATCCATTGAATTTGAGCTTTATTATTGAACAAGCGACAGTACCAGTTATCGTTGATGCTGGTATCGGTAGCCCGGCTGATGCGGCATTTGCAATGGAATTAGGAGCAGATGGCGTGTTATTAAATACAGCTGTATCAGGAGCAAAAGATCCTATTAAAATGGCACAAGCAATGAAATTAAGTATTGAGGCAGGCCGTTTAGGATTTGAAGCAGGTCGTATTGCACGTAAGCGTTGTGCAACGGCAAGTAGTCCTTTAGAAGGAATGAGCGTAGTTGAATAATCGATATTCTCGCCAAGAACTATTTTCTCCAATTGGAGAAGAAGGACAGCAAAAGATAAGGGAAAAGCATGTGCTTATTATCGGTGCAGGTGCATTAGGTAGTGCAAATGCAGAAATGTTTGTAAGAGCTGGTGTTGGTACAGTAACGATTGTTGACCGGGATTATGTCGATTGGAGTAATTTACAAAGGCAGCAATTGTATGCAGAGAGTGATGTGAAGAATAATCTTCCGAAAGCTGTAGCGGCGAAGAAGCGTCTAGAAGAGATTAATAGTGAAGTAAGAGTAGAAGCGCTCGTTCAAGATGTAACAGCTGAGGAGTTAGAAGAACTCGTTACAAACGTTGATGTAATGATTGATGCAACTGATAATTTCGAAACGCGTTTCATTGTGAATGATATAGCGCAAAAACATTCTATTCCATGGATTTACGGAGCATGTGTAGGGAGTTACGGCCTTTCTTACACAATTCTTCCTAGTAAAACACCATGTTTATCTTGTTTATTACAATCGATTCCGCTTGGCGGGGCAACATGTGATACAGCGGGGATTATATCACCTGCTGTATCTCTCGTCGTTTCTCATCAAGTAACGGAAGCTCTAAAATTGTTAGTAGAAGATTACGAATCGCTTCGAGATGGACTTGTATCGTTTGATGTATGGAAGAATGAATATTCATGTATGAATGTGCAAAAGCTTCGTAAACACAATTGTCCTTCGTGCGGAGAGAATGCATTGTATCCGTATTTAAATAAAGACAATACATCGAAAACAGCAGTGTTATGCGGGAGAAATACAGTTCAAATTAGACCACCTCATAAAGAGGAAATAGATTTTGAACGATATAAAGAGCTGCTGAATGATCGTGTGAATGATTTAAATGTAAATCCATATTTATTATCATTTTCTGTGGAAGAAAAGAGATTAGTTGCTTTTAAAGATGGTCGTGTACTTGTACATGGAACGAAAGATATAAGCGAAGCAAAAACAATTTATCATCGCTATTTTGGATAGAAAAGGATGAGTGGGATGAAAGTAAATAAAGCTTTAACAATTGCAGGGTCTGATAGTGGCGGCGGTGCCGGCATTCAAGCAGATTTAAAAACATTCCAAGAGCTTGGTGTGTATGGTATGACGGCTATTACGGCAATTACTGCTCAAAACACGCTTGGCGTTCAAGGGGTATATCCAGTTCCATTAGAAGGTATTACGGAACAGTTGAATTCAATTGGTACGGATTTAACACCAGATGCTGTGAAATTAGGAATGTTATTTAGCAGCGAAATTATTCAAATTGTAGCAGAACATATTAATAAATTTGGCTGGAATAATATTGTACTAGATCCTGTTATGATTGCTAAAGGCGGTGCATCATTATTACAACAAGAAGCAGTACAAGCATTAAAAGAATATTTATTACCAGTAGCAACGGTTGTAACACCGAATGTTCCAGAAGCAGAAGTGTTAACTGGGATGGAGATTTATAATGTTGAAGATAGTAAGGAAGCTGCAAAAGTACTGCATGAATTGGGTGCAAAATATGTGCTTATGAAGGGCGGACATGCAGAATATCAAGGTAATGAAGTAGTTGATTTACTCTTTGATGGTGAGCAGTTTATCGAATTTAAAAGTGAACGAATTCCTTCAAAGCAAACGCATGGAAGCGGTTGTACATTTGCTTCAGCGGTTACAGCAGGACTTGCGAAAGGATACTCAATTGAAGAGGCAGTTCAAGAAGCAAAACAATTTATTAGTATAGCAATTGAAGAGCCGCTGCATATTGGAAGTGGTCATGGACCGACGAATCATTTTGCGTATAAATTAAATAAATCACATGTGTAAGTAGAAAAAAAGTCAGTTGTATAACTGGCTTTTTTTCTGTTTACTTTTTCCAAATACAGGAGTAATATATCAGCCAGAATATATTTTTTGTAATACGCTGAGTCCAATTATATGGAGCGGAGGAACCAATTTGTGCAGTGTCACTAGGGGTGAATCTTTCAATTTTGAAAGTAGGGCTACTCTCAAAGTCCGAATCCGACAGCTAACTTCGTAAGCGTCTTGAGAGAGGACGGTGCCATGATGGATACATCACTTCATCGATCTGATTAGTATAGGGGAATATCAATCTATGTTTGAGTTCTTTTATGCTAAGGAGGATGAGGTACATGGAACTAACACTTATTTGTGTTGGAGAAGAAAGCAAGATAAATAGTTTAATAGATTTAGTAGCCTTTCAACATGAGTTAATTATTTTTACAGCAAATGAAGAGATAGCGGCTGAAGTGAGGAATTGTGGATTTGATTGGACGTATAGTTGTAGTAAGGAGCAGGATTTTACTAGTATTTATGAGTGTATTAAGAAGGTGATTTTACTAGGGGATGAGCTTCCAATCGTTAGCTTCTTTACAGAACACATTCGCTTTTCTTTTCAAGCGCCTATTACTGTTGTTACAAGGAATAAACGGTATCCAGCGAGGCTCTATGAAACAATTGGAGCTACATTTGTCGTGTTTACGAATTGTGATAATATTTCTTTTTTATTTTTTGAATAGGGCGGGGGAGAAGAAGATGAAGGTGTTGTTACTAGGAGATATAGCGAATCGTTGGGCGGTATCGGTAGAACGAGTTCAAGAATTGGTCGTACTTGATCCTATTTTTCCAAGGCCCTATATCATATTGCCATCAAAAGATGCTTTATATTTAAAAACAGATGTTATCGAATATGAGCAGCTACATGCAGAATTGTCACAAGTTTATATTCGCGGGAGAAATTTACGTGCTTTTTTACGAGGAGAATAAATAGTGAATGAAAAAAGAGCGAATGCTAAGTGCAACAAGCTATGCACTTCATGTCATTCGCTCTTTTTATTTCGTATTTAAAAGATCATTTATGTGAAAAAGAAAGAAAAGACGAGAAAACAGATGAAAAAATATTAATAACACTCAATGTAAGCGTTTAAATAGATGGATATTTTCTTATTTTCAGTAATTTAGCTCTTTACAAGTGAAAAATAGAGGAGTATATTTACTCTCATAAATCATTCATAAAATTTCCAAAAAAACCTAAAATCGCTGAGTTCCAGAAATGGAGCGGGGGAACCAATTTTGTGCATTGTCACTTGGGGTGAATCTTTCAGTTTTGAAAGTAGGGCTACTCTTTAGGCCCGAATCCGACAGCTAACCTCGTAAGCGTTTAGAGAGGAGGTTTACTTTTTGTTGTTCATTTTTTGAACACTGAGTAGAGCTCAGTGTTCTTTTTTAATATTTTAATGGTAAATTTTTACAGAAAGGTGAGAGGGTAGCTATGTTAGATGTTGTAATGATCGGAATTTTTGTTGTGTTAGTCGCATCGATGGCAAGTCTTGCAAGTTGGTCAGATAAAGTTGTGAAAGAAGGGAAGCAATCATGATGATTGCCTTATCAATTATTGTTGCAGCAATTACGGTGTACTTAGTGTATGCATTATTAAATCCGGAAAAGTTTTAATTAGGGGGAGTCATTCATTATGATCTGGGTTGCAGTCGTTATTACAATGCTATTGTTTATTCTTGTGGCAAAGCCAACGGGAATTTATTTAGAGAAAGCCTTTCAAGGGAGTAAAAAGCTAGATAAAGTATTCGGGCCTTTTGAAAAACTTATTTTTAAAATTACGGGTGTAAAAGAATATAATCAAACGTGGAAACAGTACGCATTATCATTAGTTTTATTAAATGGATTTATGATTGTTGTCGTATATTTCATTTTCAGACTACAAGGAGTATTGCCATTAAATCCAGCACACATTGAAGGAATGGAGCCTACGCTCGCTTTTAATACAGCAATTAGTTTTATGGCTGATACGAACTTACAGCATTATAGCGGTGAAAATGGTTTATCTTATTTATCACAATTAATCGGAATTACATTCTTAATGTTTGCAGCACCGGCAACGACTTTAGCGCTCGTTATGGCATTTATAAGAGGGCTTGCTGGAAAAGAACTCGGTAACTTTTTCGTTGATTTTACGAGAGCACTAACGAGAGTATTTCTTCCTATCGCATTTATGGCGGCACTAGTCTTTGTTGCACTTGGCGTACCACAAACGTTAGACGGTGCCGTTACAGCACAAACAATTGATGGGGCAAAGCAAAGCATATTACGCGGGCCAGTTGCATCATTCGTTTCTATTAAGGAACTTGGAAATAACGGCGGTGGATTTTTCGGAGCAAACTCTACACATCCTTTCGAAAATCCAGGACAAATGAGTAATATTTTGCAAATGATGCTTATGATGTTATTGCCAACAGCACTTCCATTTACGTACGGACGAATGGTGGGCAATAAAAAGCAAGGTCGCATCCTTTTTGTTTCACTATTCATGGTCTTTTTACTAGGGTTTATAACGATTACGACATCTGAATTACATGGAAATCCAGCTTTAAATGGAATGGGTATCGAACATGTACAAGGAAGTTCAGAAGGAAAAGAAGTAAGGTTTGGAACAGTATTTTCTTCACTATACGCAACAGTAACGACAGCTGCTGAAACTGGAGCGGTGAATACGATGCATGATACGTTAACACCAATTGGCGGGTTAGTACCACTCGTAAATATGATGTTAAACACAGTATACGGCGGCGTTGGAGCAGGCTTTGTGAACATTATTATGTATGCGATTATTGCAGTTTTTATATCTGGATTGATGGTTGGACGGACACCGGAGTTTTTAGGTAAGAAAATTGAAGGGAAGGAAATGAAATTAATTGCGGTAACGATACTATTTCATCCACTGCTTATTTTAGGATTTTCGGCATTGGCTCTTTCTACACATTTAGGAACAGAAGCGATTTCTAACTCGGGCTTCCACGGTTTAACACAAGTTGTTTATGAGTATACGTCATCAGCTGCGAATAACGGATCTGGATTTGAAGGGTTAGCAGATAATACACCGTTTTGGAATATTACAACTGGTTTAGTTATGTTTTTAGGACGCTATTTTAGTTTAATTACGATGCTAGCTGTTGCAGCTTCATTGAAAGAGAAGACGGTTGTGCCAGAAACAGTCGGAACGTTCCGTACGGATAATAGTTTATTTGGCGGCATTTTCATCGGAACAATTGTAATTGTCGGTGCATTAACATTCTTCCCGATGTTAGTACTCGGCCCAATTGCAGAATTTCTTACATTGAAGTAATGGAGGGTAAATGATGAGACCGGTAGTAGTAAAAGAAAAAAGAGTAAATGAGTCACACATACATGCAGTAGAAGATGAGGTTAGACAAGCGAAAACGATGGATCGTGATATCGTGAAACATGCGATGAAACAATCCTTTGCGAAATTGAATCCGAAAGTTATGATAAAAAATCCGATTATGTTCGTTGTGGAGATTGGATTTATCATTACGTTCATTTTATCGTTTCTTCCAAGTCGTTCTAGTAGTGTACCAGGATGGTTTAATATAACAGTTTCCCTCATTCTATTATTTACAGTTTTATTTGCTAACTTTGCAGAAGCATTAGCGGAAGGACGGGGGAAAGCGCAAGCTGATTCTTTAAAACAATCGAAGAAAGATGTGTTTGCAAATGTTGTAAAAGAAAATGGAGACATCGTCCAAGTTTCAGCAACTGATCTAAGAAAAGGTGACGTTGTTATTGTAAAACAAGGAGAAATGATTCCAAGTGATGGAGAAGTAATAAAAGGGTTAGCATCTGTTGATGAATCTGCGATTACAGGGGAATCAGCTCCTGTAATAAAAGAAGCAGGCGGTGATTTTTGTTCCGTGACAGGCGGTACAATGGTTGTAAGTGATGAAATTACGATTGTCATTACGAGTAATCCTGGTGAATCATTTATTGATAAAATGATTTCGTTAGTAGAAGGAGCTGCTCGTCAAAAAACGCCGAATGAAATTGCTTTAAATACAGTATTAACGAGTTTAACGCTTATTTTCTTAATCGTTGTTGTGACGCTGCCGATTTTCACAAATTATTTAGGATTTCAAATTGATACAGCTGTACTTGTAGCGTTGTTAGTTTGTTTAATTCCAACGACAATTGGTGGATTATTATCGGCCATTGGTATTGCCGGGATGGACCGCGTGACAAAGTTTAATGTGTTAGCGATGTCGGGTAAAGCAGTAGAAGCTGCAGGTGATATTAATACAATTATTTTAGATAAAACGGGTACGATTACTTTCGGGAACAGAATGGCTCATACATTATTACCTGTAGGAAATGAAACGATTGAGCAAGTTGGAAAGTGGGCTGCTGTTAGCTCAGTTTTAGATGAAACACCAGAAGGTCGATCTGTTATTGAGTATGTGCAAGCGAAATCTATATCATATAATAGAGAACTTGCAGAACAAGGTGAGTTTGTTCCATTTAAAGCAGAAACGAGAATGAGTGGTGTTGATTTACAGGATGGAACGAAAGTGAGAAAAGGTGCTGTCGGTAGCGTGATTGAATGGGTTCAGTCACAAGGTGGAACAATTCCGAAAGATGTAAATCAAAAAGCAGATTTCATTTCAAAAGAGGGCGGAACACCACTTGTAGTTGCAGTGAATAATCGTATTTACGGTTTAATCTATTTAAAAGATACAGTAAAACCTGGTATGCGTGAACGTTTTGAACAGTTGCGTCAAATGGGGATTAAAACGGTTATGTGTACAGGGGATAACCCATTAACAGCAGCAACCATTGCAAAAGAAGCAGGAGTAGATGAGTTTGTTGCTGAGTGCAAACCAGAAGATAAAATTGCAGTTATTAAAGCAGAGCAAGATAAAGGAAAACTCGTAGCGATGACAGGTGATGGTACAAATGATGCACCGGCATTAGCACAGGCTGATGTTGGATTGGCGATGAATAGTGGTACAACAGCTGCGAAAGAAGCAGCCAATATGATTGATTTAGATTCGAATCCAACGAAGATTATTGAGGTAGTGGGAATCGGTAAGCAATTGTTAATGACACGCGGTGCGTTAACGACGTTTAGTATTGCAAATGATATCGCAAAATATTTTGCAATCATTCCAGCGATGTTTACACTTGCTATTCCGCAAATGGAAGCATTGAACATTATGAAACTAACATCACCACTGTCAGCAATTTTATCAGCATTAATATTTAATGCAGTTATTATTCCATTACTCATTCCGTTAGCGATGAAAGGTATCGCATATAAACCGATGAGTTCGAATGCACTACTTGGCCGAAACCTACTTATTTATGGGCTGGGCGGAGTGATTGTACCGTTCATTGGAATTAAAGTAATTGATATAATTGTCGGCTTGTTCATATAAGGAAGAGGGGAAAAAGATGGCGAAGAAACAAAGTATACTATCACCAATCATCCGGATTACTTTTACATTTTTAGTGTTGTGCGGACTTGTATATCCGCTTATTATTACTGGTATTGCACAAGCAGTCATGAAGGATAATGCGGATGGAAGTCTAATATATAATGATAAAAATGAAGTGATTGGTTCTAAATTAATCGGTCAAAATTTCACAGATCCACGTTATTTTCATGGGCGTGTCTCTAGTATTGAATATAAAGCAGAAGCGTCTGGTTCAAATAACTATGCACCGTCTAATCCAGATTTAGAGAAACGAGTAGAGAAAAGTATTGAAGAGTGGAAGAAACAAAATCCGAGCGTTCCAGTTACAGAAGTACCAATCGATTTAGTGACAAATTCAGGTTCAGGGCTTGATCCTGACATTAGTCCGAAGGCAGCTTCCGTGCAGGTAGAGCGCATCTCTAAAATAACGAATATTCCGAAAGAAACGCTAAATCAATTGATTAAGGATCAAACGGAAGGTGCGGCACTTGGTTTATTTGGAGAGACCCGCGTAAACGTCTTAAAGTTAAATTTAGAATTACAGAAACTACTGAAATAGTAACAGTGCTACCTCAATCTAACGGATTGAGGTAGCGTTGTTTCGAAAGAAAGGTTGTGAGTGTTTTGTATGCGGATGACTATAAACCAACTTTTCAAAGGCGAACGCCAGAAGAGTATTTAGAATATATTCGTCAGCAAAACCGCGGGAAGTTAAAGCTATATGTAGGAGCAGCTCCAGGAGTAGGGAAAAGTTATAAAATGCTCTTTGATGCTAGAGAGATGAAAAAGGACGGTATGGATATTGTAATTGGTTTAATTGAAACGCATGGGAGAAAAGAGACGGAAGACGCAATTGCTGATTTAGAAAAGGTTCCTTTAAAAGAAATAGAGTATAAAGGGAAAGTGTTTTATGAACTTGATGTGGAAGGAATTATAAAGCGTGCACCGCAAGTCGTTGTTGTGGATGAACTTGCACATAGTAATATTCCCAGCTCTAAAAACAAGAAGCGTTATATGGATGTACAAGAATTGTTAGAGGCTGGTATATCCGTATTGTCAGCGTTTAATATTCAACATTTAGAAAGTGTTCATGATATTGTAGCTCAAATTACGAATGTAAAAGTAAGAGAACGAATTCCAGATTTTATTTTACAAAAAGCAAATGAAATTCAGCTTGTCGATGCAACGCCGGAAGTACTTCGGAAGAGGTTAATAGACGGAAAGATATATAAAGAAGAAAAAATTCAGCAAAGCTTACAAAATTTCTTTACGCTTAATAATTTAGGAGCACTCAGGGAATTATCGCTTCGTGAAGTCGCTGACGATATGGACGAGAAAATTAGTCAAACAGTGATAGAACCAATTGGCGTGAAAGAAAAAATTCTCGTTTGTGTACAGTACAGTTCAACAGCAGAGAAATTAATAAGACGGGGCTGGCGCATGGCTGATCGGTTAAACGCTGAATTGTATGTATTAAATGTTGAAAGAGAAAATATAGATTCTCTTTCAGCTGGAAAAAAGCAGACGATTGAAGAGTGGAAGGCGCTCACGAATCAATTTGATGCAAGTTTTGTATTAGAAGAAGCAAAAGGAAGAAAGCCAGCGGATGTTATTATTGAAGTTGCAAAAAGATTACAAGTAACGCAAATTTTACTTGGGCAATCAGCGAGAACGCGATGGGAAGAAATTCGAAAAGGTTCGATTGTGAATGAAATTATGAGACAGACGAAGCATATTGATATTCATATTGTTGCGGATCAACGAGTTTAAAATAGAGACCATCTGTAGGTCTCTATTTTGCTTTGTGTGTGGCAGGGAATCGTAGCATTTTCATCGCATATAAGATTATGAGTAGAAACATAATTGCACCTATGAAGAAAATCCAAAAGTAATTTTGATTAAATAAAAGAAATCCACCTATAAGTGGCCCTGTGCCCATACCAAGATAGCGGATGAAGTTGTACATACCGATAGCAGTTGCGCGTTCTTGTATGAATTCTTCCGTTAATAAAGTAGTGTGAGTTGGCATAGAAAGTCCCATACTAAAACCGTACAATGATGTAACGATAATGATAAATGGGATATTGATGCTATATGTGAAAGAGAATAAAGTGACACATATAATATTGAAGAAACTAGTAATGAATAAAGTTTGCTTTGTTGTGAGGCGCTTTTGCAAAAACTTGTAGCAATAACTTCCTAACATAATAGAAAGGGACATCGGTACAAACATAAGACCAATTTCACTTGCAGTTAAGTGAAATAAATTTGTTAAAATGCTCGGTAAAAAAACGAGGAAGCAAAAGTAAATACAAAATTGAATAAAGCCAATAAGAGTAATAGAAAATCCAGTTTTATTTTTTAAGATAAACCAGTAATTCTTTTTTGATTGCGGTTGCTTACTTACAGTTGGTTTTGTTTCTGGAAGTAGTGAAATGTTTATCATTAATAAGAGAATGCCAAGTATAGATAAAAAGAGAAATACGGATACATGGCCGTTTATACTGCCGAGATAACCACCAATGAGGGGGCCAATCGCAGGTGCAAGAGCAAGTAACATTTGATAAAGGCTCATTGCTTCTCCTCGTTCTTTTCCTTCAAACAAATCACCAATAATCGTTGCTGAAACTACAGGTATAGCCGCTATTCCTATAGCTTGAACAGCTCTAAAAAAGAGAAATAAATAAATGTTTGCCGAAAAAGCACATCCGATTGAACCAATTGTACTAATGACTAAACTAGGGATAAGGACAGATTTTCTCCCTTTTGTATCAATTAAAGGTCCATATACGAGCTGCATAATTGCAAGAATGAATGTGAAAAGTGAAACTGTGACATTTACAAGATAAGGAGAAGTATGAAAAGAACCTTGAATCATGGGCAAGATAGGTGTGTAAATATTTTGAGCGAAGGAACCGAGTAAGGCACTAATACAGACAACATATAAAATGAAATGTAGTTTGGATTTTTTCATTGTGTTAACCTCCTTCTTTTTAGTTTCCTCGGAAACTAAATTTATTTTAACATGTTTTTCTAACTTGTAAATATGAAAAAAATTTTTTAAAATAGTATATAGTTAAATCGTTTCTTTGGAAACTTAGGGGGCGAATAGATTGGATTATACAACGAAACAAATGGAAATACTTTCGGACATTCGTACACTTTTGCATAAAAGAGAAGAACATTTGAAAGGACAAAATGAGAAGTTTCTTCGTGAGACAGGTGTAAGTGGTATGTCTTTATCTGAGTTACATGTAATCGAGTGTATCGGGAAGAATGGTCTGATGAATGTAACGGCAATTACGATAGAAATGGGAATGACGAAGGGCGCAATCTCTAAAGTTTGTACAAAGTTGTTCCAAAAGAAATTCGTTGAGAAGATGCAAATGTTAGACAATCAAAAAGAAATTTTCTTCCGTTTAACGGAAAGCGGAAATGAAATATATAAAGCTCATGATAAATTGCATAAACAAGCTGAAGAAAAGTGGCTGTTACTCTTAGATAGATATACGAAAGAAGAACAAGATTTTATTCAAAGGTTTATAAAGGATGTCTCCAATCATTTGGAAATATAATTGGAAGAAAAAAATCCGTTTTCTCAAGTCTTTTAAATATAATTTCTGAAAGAACTCATATATAATAGAAACAGATACTTAACATGGTGAATAATTAAAGGGTCAATATATATAGAGGAGAGAGTAACATGCTTGAAAATACAGGGTTAGTATTAGAAGGCGGCGGTATGCGTGGTGTATATACGGGTGGGATATTAGAATACTTTATGGAACAAGATTTATATTTTCCATATGTAATCGGTGTATCAGCTGGTGCTTGTCATGCAGCGTCGTATCTTTCCAGACAAAGAAATAGAAATAAAACAGTAAATATTGATTATGCATCACATCCGAAATATTTATCGTATAAAAACTTATGGAGAAAACGTCAGCTATTTGATATGGATTTTATTTTTCATGAAATTCCAGAAAAGCATGTGCCGTTTGATTTTGAAACATACTTTAATAGCCCCGAGCGTTTCCTTGTAGGAACGACGGATTGTGAAACAGGGCAGTCTGTTTATTTTGAAAAAGAAGGAACGAATGACGATGCACTAAATTTATTACAAGCTTCTAGTTCATTACCTTTCATTGCACCAGTAGTAAATTATCGTGGTAAGCAATTATTAGATGGCGGGATTTCAGATCCAATTCCAGTTCGTAAAGCACAGGAAGATGGATTTAAAAAATCAGTCGTAATTTTAACAAGAAATCACGGTTACGCAAAGAAAAAATCAAGATTTGGGTGGATTGCTGCGAAGGCTTATAAAAAATATCCGAATCTTGTTAACACGATGCTAAATCGCTATGAAGTGTATAATGAAACACTTCACTACATTGAAAAAGAAGAACAAGCGGGTAATTTATTTGTTATTCGTCCAGAAGTACCGCTTCAAGTAGATCGTATGGAAAAAGATACAGCAAAACTACAAAATCTATATGAGCAAGGCTATGAAGATGCAAAGAGACAGTTTGCAGATTTAAAAGCGTTCTTGCAAAAATAAGTATTAGGCTGTGGAGAAGAAATTCTCTGCAGCCTTTTTATTATTGGTTTCAATGCTGAATGTTGGTTATACACGTTTTTAGATTATGGTATAATATGGATAAAAGTATGTGGAGAGGTGATACATATGGAAAATGTATATAAAGGGCTTAGACATACTGGATTTATTATGATGCTTATTTTTGGTGGGGTATTTTTACTGCGCTGGTTCATTCATGATGAAATGCTACTGGATCAGCTTATTGGATTTAGTGTAGGAATGGTAATGGTTGTTTCGTCAGTTTTCATTCAAAAGTATAGTAAAGAATTACAGGTAGAAGAGAAGTATTAAATGGTTATAAGCTCCTTCATATTTTGGAGGGACCGTTATAGTTTGAATGATTGTTATAAAAGAAAAGTAGAGCATCGGATTTCGATGCTCTACTTTTTTAATGTGGTAAGAAAATTAATTGATAAGCGAACAAGATTCCAAATACATACACAAGCGGGTGAACAGCACGGAACTTACCTTTTGCCACTTTCATAAGTGGGTATGAAATAAATCCAAGTGCGATACCTGTTGCGATACTTGATGTAAGTGGCATGCTTAAGATTACTAAGAATGCTGGGAATGCTTCATCAAATGCGTCCCAATCGATGTGGCGAACTGAACCCATCATAAGACTACCAACGATAATTAATGATGGTGCAGTAATAGCTGATACACCAGAAACGGCACTTACTAATGGTCCGAAGAATGCTGCTAGTGCGAATAAAACAGCTACTGTAACAGTTGTTAAACCAGTACGACCACCAGCTGCAACACCAGCAGATGATTCAATGTAAGCTGTTGATGGTGTTGTTCCGAACATAGAACCGATTGTTGCTGAGAATGAGTCAGATAGAAGAGCTCGTCCAGCTTTTGGAAGCTTTCCATCTTTCATAAATCCACCTTGTTGAGCAACGCCAAGTAATGTACCTGTTGTATCGAATAATGTAACAAGGAAGAATGAGAATACAACGCCGTATAATCCGTAGTTAATTACATCAGATACAGCAGTAATTGGATTTGAAACGATAATGCCTTCTGGTAAGCCAGGCATTGATGTAACACCGTTTGAGAATGATAATTGTCCCGTGAAGAAAGCGATAATACCAGTTAATAGCATACCGATAAATAGTGCGCCATTTACATTTAAAGACATAAGGACAATTGTAATTCCAAGTCCAGCTAATGCGAGTAGTACTGGAGCAGAGTGAAGATCACCCAGTCCAACTAAATTTGCTTCATTTTTTGTAACGATACCTGTTAAACGTAAACCGATAAAGGCGATGAAAAGGCCGATACCAGCAGTAATTGCATGTTTTAAGTTTTCAGGAATTGCTTCCATTAATTTTGTACGGAAAGATGTGAATGATAACAAAATTAAAATCATACCTGCTACGAATACAGCAGAGAATGCAATTGCGAAAGTCATGCCTTCATGAGCTTTTACAACAGAGTAAGAGAAGTAAGCATTTAATCCCATACCTGGTGCAATTGCGATTGGTAAGTTTGTAAAGATCGCCATAAATAATGTTCCGACAACAGCAGCGATAATTGTTGCTGTAAATGCTTGTTCAAATGGAACACCTGCATCCCCAAGGATAACTGGGTTTACGACAATGATATATGCCATTGTTAAGAAGGTAATAATACCTGCCATAATTTCAGTTTTAATAGAAGTTTTATGTTTTGAAAGGTTAAACATATAAACATCCTTTCTGTTTACGAATAATTTTCACAACAGTTATATATAATATTCGTTTTTTATCTATTTTGCAATAGTTTTGCATAAAAAGTTTACAACAATTCATATTTTGTGTCTTAAATTCGAATATTAATCGTAACTTGATGTGTGAATTTCAGTTTTTATTATGCACATTATAAGGAAAAGGAGTTGAAAGAAGCTATGCCACAGCAAAAAAACTTTATAACAATGCCAGCGCAACATCAAAATAAACAACCTGGTATTGAATCATTAATGAATCCTCTACCACAGTTTGAAGATCCAAATTATAAAGGTAGCGAAAAGTTAAAAGGAAAGAATGTATTAATTACAGGGGGAGATAGTGGAATTGGACGAGCTGTTTCTATCGCTTTTGCGAAAGAGGGAGCAAATATTGCGATTGCGTATTTAGATGAAGATGGAGATGCAAATGAGACGAAGCAACGTGTAGAACAAGAAGGTGTAAAGTGTGTGTTGTTACCAGGTGATTTAAGTGATGAACAGCATTGTAAAGATATTGTAGAAGAGACCGTCAAGCAGCTAGGGAGTTTACATGTTTTAGTAAATAATGTCGCGCAGCAATATCCGCAGCAAGGATTAGAGTATATTACAGCAGAACAGCTAGAAAAGACTTTTCGTATTAATATTTTTTCTTATTTTCACGTTGCGAAGGCTGCACTTTCTCATTTAAAGCAAGGAGATGTCATTATAAATACAGCGTCTATCGTTGCATACGAAGGAAATGAAACGTTAATTGATTATTCCGCAACGAAAGGGGCAATTGTTGCTTTCACAAGATCACTTTCTCAGTCATTAGTGCAAAAAGGGATTCGTGTAAATGGTGTTGCGCCAGGACCAATTTGGACACCACTTATTCCATCGAGCTTTGATGAGAAAAAAGTATCACAGTTTGGAAGCAATGTTCCGATGCAAAGACCTGGCCAACCATATGAATTAGCACCAGCATACGTATATTTAGCGTCTGATGATTCATCCTATGTTACCGGGCAAATGATACACGTAAATGGGGGCGTTATTGTAAATGGATAGTTTTCATTTATAAGAGCAAAGTAAAGTTAATTCCACTTATTATAGTGGCGCTAGGGGAGGGATATAGATGAAAAAATTATGTTTTGTCATACTATTATTTTTCATCCTACCGGTTAGTGCCTTTGCTAATACAGATCATCTAATATTAGTGAACCTTACGACAAACCAATTATCTTTTTTTGAAAATGGAAATTATACAAAAACATTCCCCGTAACAACTGGAAGAGATCGTACTCCTACACCTGAAGGTAATTTTTGTATTATAACTAAATTTAAAAATAAAGAATATCATCGAAAAAAAATAGCTGGTGGTGCACCGAACAATCCTCTTGGTACGAGATGGCTTGGACTAGATAAAAATGAATATGCGATTCATGGGACAAATCGGGAATGGACAATTGGAAGTAGGGAATCAAATGGCTGTATTCGTATGCATGACAGGGATATACAGTGGTTATATGACCGAGTTCAATTACAGACGAAAGTAATCATTTCTCGGTTTCATACGAGCCCGGAATATGAAGCGAATAAGCTTGGTTATCGTGTTGTGAGCTGGAATGGTCGTAAAGTAGAAGAAGAGCAAATTGGTATGCTTACGTTAGTAGATCGCGTGGATATATATTGGCAAGAACCGAATGGACAGCTAACGAAAGTGAAAATGGTATTGCCAAACGAAAGGTATGCAGTGTACTCAAAACGAAAAGATGGAATATATTATATAGGAAACAATTTGTATATAGTGGATGAAACAGGAGAAAAAATTCGTTATGAGCAAATCCCTTCTTCAGCTTTAAGTAATATATATAAACGGAAATATAATGTTCCGTAATAGGCTACCGTATGATAGACGGTAGCTTATTTCTACTTCGAGTTTAACTGCAACTATTGTATTTTGCTGAATATAATACAGTACAGATAGGGGGCGGTTACATTATGAAAAGTGAATTTGCGTTTAAAGTTTTCTTAGTAACGACCTGTTTATTTATTGTGTATTTATATGCGTTTCTCGTTTTTTCTTTTTATGTTCCATATGTTGATTTAATATTGTTCTTCGGATTTATTTGGGCGTTTGTTAAGGCGAGAGAAGGGGAGAAGAGTATATATCGGCGCATTACCTTATGCGGGACGGCCGTTCTCGTTATTTTATACTTTTTTATTATGCATGATTTTTGGAGGGGGATGTAAAAAAGCATACGATTAATCGTATGCTTTTTATGTTTAATATTTTGGCTTAAATGTATGACAACAAGTCTCTACACTTGTTGCTACAGAACTTTCTAGCGTCTCGTTCGTTAAAACTGCACTTGTATATGATTCATTTTCAGTTTGACCCGTTTCATCCGCATCTGGCTGAACGATAATCGCACTTGCTTGACAAAAGTTACCTTGTCCCCAAAATGAACAATTGGAAACAGAGCATCTTACTTCTGGCATAAAACCCCCTCCTTATACATTAGTTTGGAATTTTACGTCCATTTCATGTGTAGAAGGAGTTTCCTTTTCTCGTTATTTTTTCGTTTGTTCAAACCATTCTTTGAACCTTTCTTTTGACTGTTCTCCGCTAATACGGCTTACTTCTTTACCATCTTTAAAATGAATAATTGTCGGTGTTCCTTGGATATTGTATTTATCCCAAGGCTCGTTTAAATTTTCAATATCAATTACTTTCATATCAACATTTAAATCTTTCGCTAAAGGTACGACAATAGGAGAGATCTTTTGGCAATGAACGCAAGAGGTTTGATAGAAGTAAATCGTTTGTTCTTTTTTATCTTCTATATTTTTATTGAGATCCTCAAGAGAAATTTTATTTGAGTAGTAATCTTTTTCATTTGTCGATGCGTTTTTCTTTTCCATTTGTGCTACAGCAAACATTGCCGCAAATAAAACGATAATAATACCGCCAAATATAAGTATTTTTTTCATTCTTTCATCTCCTTATTTGTTTTTAATGACAATAAAGCTACAAACAGCGATTGTAATAAAGCCGATAAGTGCTAAAAACGGGATTGTCACAAAGCCGAACCAGTTTATGTATTCTCCCGTACATGGTACACGGCCGCAAGCTGCCCCGGCAGCCGAAAATGCTGCGATCTTTTGAATTGCATAGTGATATAAAGAAATACAAGCACCGATACTTGCGATTGGTAAAGAATAATTTGCGATGCGATAGTCTTTTTTTACTACAGCGATACCGAGCCATAAAACGAATGGATACATGAAAATACGTTGATACCAACAAAGGACACAAGGCTCAAATTTCATGATTTCGGAAAAGTATAGACTTCCTAGTGTAGCAATAAAAGAAGCTCCCCACGCGGTAAATAAAGCATATTCTTGCTTTTTTTCTCGTCCCATATTTTATACCTCTCTTATAATAGTTACATACTAAATTATAGTATGAAGTGGTACAGAAAAGAAAGAAAAAATATGTTTATCAATAAAAGTTTTATAAGGGGAAACTTTTATTGATATGAACATTTTAAAAAAGCGCTATTCTCCAGAAGAGAATAGCGCTATAGTTTACATTTGAATTTGCTCTACTTCTTCTATATGTGACTTTTGGGATGCGTGGTCAATATATTGAAATAGAAGCTGCAATTGTTTATCAACTTCTGGCAGTTCTTTACTGTATTGATAAGCGTGTAAAAAATGCTCAATACGCTTAGAAAATAATTGATCGTTCGTTTGAACCATGAGAACGAGTAATTTATCCCAATTACAGCAATACGTGTAATAGAGAGCTTTATCATAATCGTTATATGTTTGCACTGTGTACCCTCCTTACCGAGAGTTATATATAGTGTGTGATAAGTAAGGAGAAATACACTTGAAAGAATTTGTTAAGAAAAAAAGTGAATGAAAAAAACGAGGTGTGTCCTCGTTTTTTAAGCTTTTGGCATTGGCGTAGGTGTTGGTTTGCCATAGCCTTCTTTGTATTTATTATCGATATAGTTACGAATTTCAAGCGTTGTTTTTCCTTTTTGTTTCATGGAAGCAGATTCAACTGCGATTTCTAGGCAATTGACGCAAGTCGTTGCATGAGAATCCCAAACAACTTCACCATTCTTTTTAATTTCACGAATAAAACAATTTTTATTATTTTTATGTCCTACACTTTCACCGCAACCGCAGTAACATGGAATCCAATCTAATAGCTCTGCATTTTGTCCAACGACAGTGTAGATGTCTTTCATTTGTGGATCAAGCTTGTCTAGGAATGTAGGAAGTGTGTCGATTCCTTTTGTTTTCTCTTGAATGTCAGCTTGCTGAGTGTGCGATGCGTGGTCATGTTCCTCTTTTTTTGATTCAGAAGATTTTTGGTCATTTGTACCAGTACTTCCGCATCCAGCAAGAATTAAGCTTAGTACTGCAAGTAAAGAAAATACATATTTTTTCATTCGCTTGTCCCCTTTACAAATGTATTAATCAAATTGTATCAGAGATTACGGTGTATCGGTTGAAGATTTTTTCGACTGATTTTTGAAGCGCCATCTTAGCGAATGGAATAGAAATAAAATTGGGATATAAGCGTATACAATATATAAACCAGCTTGAGATAGTACTGTGTTTAATGTGTTTATACTTTCACGGTTTGTGAAAAGTAGAGAAATTGAAAATATGATAAAAATAAAGAACGGTAATGTAAATGTAAACGAAATATGAAAGGAACGCTTCATCGTTTGGCATGATGACCAAATAGTTAAGCAAAGGTTTGGCAAAATAATTAAAAACCAAATAAAAATAATAATGTATTCAAAGCGTTGAATAAAAGGGACCTTAATAATTTTTAACATTGTTAAAGTAGGCCAAATAGTACGGTTTAATTGTCCTTCGCTATAATACATAAAGGATACGATGGCTAAAATTACATAAATTAAAGTGCTAAAAGCAATTCCTGCATGGGCCCATCTCTTTAAAGATTTTCCTTTTTCAATAAATGGATAGAAGATAAGAATTGTTTCAAAGCCGAGAAACTCTAATGCAGATTGTTTTGCAGATATAAGCATGTCAGTAGGTGAATGTGTAAAAATAGGTAAAATATTACGGAAATGAGCGTATTTCATTGGATAGATTAAAAAGAATACAACGAAAATAGGAAGAATGACTCCCCAAAAGCATATTCCAGTCACAGAACGAAATCCACCTTTTATAATGTAGTAAGTCACTAATAAAAACATAAGGGTAAGTTTCCATAATTTAATGGTAGGAAAAATCCAAACTTGTATGACTTCCATATATGTACGAAGAACAGTAAGGCAGAATAATAAGCAATAAAGAGTGAAAATGACAGAAAATATAGAGCCAATCCATTTCCCGAAAGTTGTTGTATGAATGCTAATTAAATCTCCATCTTTTTCTAACATTTTTAACATACAAAACAGCACAATATGAGTTGCAATTCCCGCAATAATAAGAGAAATCCAGGCATCATAGCCAGCATTTTTTAAAATTACACGTTGATATCCTAGAATTCCTATTCCGATTTGAAGAGAATGCAACAAAATAAATGCAAAATATGGAGAGACAGTCTTTGTTTTATTCATTGTATGCATTGCTTATTTCACCTCACTATTCCCCGATTCCAGATTGAACAATGTTAATATCTAAATTTACATCAATGTCTATATTTTGATACATATTTCGAATTTGTTTTATATTCCATTTTCTCGTATGACTTCTAATTTCATCACGTATTCCTAAAGGATCAATTTCCTTTTCTTGAAATTGTTTTATTAACCCTTCACAGTCTTTTTCAACATTTCGCTCAATTTGTTTTTTTATATAATTGATATTTCTTTTTTTTCTTAAATCAATCCAAGTAGGAGAGTTTTTAATTAATCCATCTAATTTTAAATTGATTTTTACTTTTGGTATGTCACCAGTTTGATCTATATCATATTTACTTTTCCCAGCTAAATCTTGTATGACAACCATACCTTTATGTTTATTCTTTTTTATCGCTGCTTCGTAACGTCCATTTTTCGTAGGATTAATAAGTAATTTTGTTAAAACAGAATGTCTTTTATCTGTATACATGACCACTTTATCGTCTTTTAAGAAAGCAAGTCCTTTGACAACGACGGAATGATTAGCGTCCGTTTTAATATATGGGACATAGGCATCACATACAGAAGAATAGTAATTATATAAAAAAACGTTCAATGAGGTTTGTGGAATGTTCTCATTTCGTATATTTTGCTCAAGTAAATCAACAATGGATAATGAACCATTTTGTTTTCCGCGATTTAAAAGCTCTTCAGCTGATCCATCTACAATTGCTAGTTGTACATCACGCCCGATATTTGGATCACGTTGTAAGTTAGTAATAATTTCTCCCATTCCTCGTTCTCCTAGAGTTTTTCCGAATAGGACGACACGCATTTGACCTACAACAACATTGTGAGGAGATTTCGCATTTAATCGTGAAGCAATAGTTTCAAGTGAACGGGCAGATGTTGATTGGGTTTCTGGTTTAGACTTCACACCATGTGTATACTCTGGAAATAAGATAGTTCCTTGGAATCTTTTGTTTTTTTTGATGTCAAATCCAGCGACATGAATAATACGCTGCGTATCCACTATATACGTTTGTGTACAGCCAGTTTGTAGAAAAAAGAAGATCATGATAAGGTGCAATAAGGGTTTTTTCATTCACCATCACCATCACGTTTTTGCTTCGCTTTGCTTGGATTATAGCGCCATTTAGATTTTGGCCTAAGAAAAGAAGGTCTTTGTGCCGTTTGACTAAATGGTAATCTAAGAAAACCTTCTGCTGTACCTAAACCACGAAATGGATATAAAGGTAATAAATAAGGTGATCCAAGTGATTTTAATTTAATTAAATGAGCTAAAATAAATACAAATCCAACAATAAGCCCTAATCCTCCGAATGCGCCGGCTAAAAGAATAAGCGGAAAGCGTAACAAACGGATCGTAGAAGACATCTTTACAGTCGGTGTTGTGAAAGATGCAAGGGCAGATAAAGCAACTGCAATTAATAAAATCGTACTCGTTAAAGCTGCCTCAACGGATGCTTGACCAATTACAATTCCACCAACAATTCCAATCGTTTGCCCAACTTTTGTCGGTAAACGTGCTCCCGCTTCACGAAGCAATTCGATTGTAATTTCTAAGAAGAGTGCTTCTAGAATAGGCGGGAAAGGTACGTTCGCTCTCGAAAAAATAATAGGGCCTAATAAGTCGGCAGGAATCATTTGATAATGATAAGTTAAAGCCGCTGTATAAATAGCGGAGGAAAAAAGAGAAAATATAGCTCCGAAAAAACGAATAACACGAAAGAACGATCCAATCATCCACGGTAAATAATAGTCTTCTGGTGAAATGAAAAAATCTAGTAATGTTGTCGGTCCGGATAAAGCATAGGGGGAGCCATCTGTTAAAATTAAAACTTCCCCGCTAATTAATGCAAATATTGCTCGATCTAATCGTTCTGTAGGTAGTAGAACAGGAAAAGGTGAATTGCTATTATCACTAATAAATTGTTCAATCATAGTCGCATCAAATGGGACATCAAAATCAATATTTTCTAGTCTTTGTATTGCGATGTTGATAAATTGTTCATTTGTAACTCCTTCAATATAAGCAACTGCTACCTTCGTTTTTGACATAGATCCAACGATAATTTCTTTAAAAATGAGTTGCTCTGTTACGATATTTCGGCGTAATAAATGTATATTTGTATCAATATTCTCAACGAAACCAACTTTAGGACCGATTACACTATATTCATTTTCTGTATCGTTATATAACCGTTTTCCTAGAACAGTACTCTCTGCACGAATTAAAGCATATTGATTGGGATTCGAATTGTTTTTTAAACGTATTAATATATATCCACCTAATAATTTTTCGCGAATATCATCAATAGAAGGAGAGGTAATGATGTCTTCAATAGAGACAATATTATATAAATCAGAGATATTTTGAATGTGTTCTGCTTTCTTTTTTATAGGAGTTAAAATAAATTGTTTAATAATAAGTGCTTCCACGACAGATTTATAATAAAACAAGCATAATGTTTCATCTTCAAGTACGTTATAAGAGACAAAATCGCTAGATTCTTTCATGGTTTGTATAAATTCTGGAATAGAACAAATTGTTTTTGTGCTAGTATTTTTTGATTTCTTAGATGATAAACCGAACATTTTCTCACCCCTAACATATATCATTTCCTTGTGTTAGTTTTTGGGAAAGACGGGAATTTATACTTGAAAATTGAAAGTTCATAAAGAAAAGGAAGAGTATTGAAAAACTCTTCCTTTTTGGCGTATTAATTTGTTTTCTTTTCCTTAATAGACTTTACTAACTTAATCATTTCTGCTCGTATATCTTCTTTTTTTACGTTTAATTTTTCGGCAATTTGTTTCATATCCATTCCGTCTTTTTTCATTTTTAGCACATCATCAAGGGGAGTATTACTTTTTTGAGAGATGATTGTTAATACCGTGAGCTGACGTAATCCGATATTATATTCTTTCATTTTTTGTTTTAGCCCGTCTGGTGTAGATTTTTGCATATTTGCTAATTCTTGCAGTAGCGCCTTTTTCGTTTCTTTATTCATATGATGCTTTTTCAACTTACTTGGATCTACCCCGAAATGCTCAGCTGTTTTCTCCCAAGATTTATTTTGCTTATAGTAAGCTAAAACGTCCTTAATTTCTTTTTTACTCATTCTTGCAATGTGGGCAGCTTTCCAAATTTCATGTTTGTTATAGCCGAGTTTTTCGAGCGATTGCATTTCTTCTTCTGAAATTGGTTTATGATGATGAAATGTTACTTCTTTTGGCGTAGCAGCGAAAGTGGGGAAGACGGTTGCACCGAATAATAATGCTGCCATAGTCATACTTACTGCGATTTTTTTGTACATATAAACTCCTCCTAGATAGATAATGTGGAAAACTGTACACATATCATTTCCATAAAATGTGAAATACTTGTGAACAAATCAAGTTTTTTTATTCACAGTATGAAATGAAGTTTTTGGGAGTTTTCCAACATAAAACATTGATTAATAGTAAAAAACTAAGGTATAATCGAAATTGAAAATCAATATCAATAATAAACGTATACATATAGATAAAAATAAGGGAGAGAAAAATATGACTACATATACTTCCATCGCAAATGTGATTAAAGAAAGACGTTCTGTTCGTACATTTACAGATAAAGCAGTAGACAAAGAGTTATTAATTGAACTATTAAACGACGCAACGTGGGCACCGAATCATAAACATCGTGAACCATGGAATTGTAAATTATACATTGGAGAAGGTCGTCAGAAATTAGTAGATGCAGTATTAAACTCTTTCACAGAAGAAGAAAGAGCGAAACGCGGTAAAATTTTATCAGATCGTTTCTTAAGCACACCTGCACAAATCGTTGTGTATATAAATGAAGATCCTCGTCAGATTCAACGTGACGAAGATTACGCTGCAACATGCGCATTTATGCAAAACTTCCAACTTCTTGCTTGGGAACGTGGATTAGGTTGTGTTTGGAAATCAGGCGGATTAAACTACAATCCATTATTTATAGAAGGACTTGGTTTAACAAGAGGTCAACGCATCGTTGGAATTCTTCACCTTGGCTATTTCGATAAAGCACCAGAAGGAAAAGCTCGTACACCGATTACGGAGAAGATGGAGATTATTGAAGGTTAATAGATGAGACATTCTCGTTTTTACGGGGGTGTCTTTTTATTATGCAATCAATCCTCATGAAAGCTTGTTCTCAATCATACACTTTCTTAAGGGAAAGTGTAAGGAGGGAAAATAATGAGAGCAAGTGACGATAAAGCACTGCAATATGCGATTGCGGAAATTACGGAAATTGCGACTGGATTTGGGCTTGATTTTTATCCGATGCGTTATGAAATATGTCCAGCGGAAATTATTTATACATTTGGTGCATATGGGATGCCGACGCGGTTTTCACATTGGAGTTTTGGGAAACAGTTTTTCAGAATGAAATTACAATACGATTTAGGTCTTAGTAAAATATACGAACTCGTTATTAACTCTGATCCATGTTATGCCTTTTTATTAGATACGAACTCGTTAATTCAAAATAAATTAATCGTAGCGCACGTGTTAGCGCACTGTGATTTCTTTAAAAATAATATTCGTTTTTCAAATACGAAGCGAGATATGGTAGAAAGTATGTCAGCGACAGCTGAACGGGTGAAAGCATATGAGCATAAGTACGGAAAAGAAGAGGTAGAAACATTTTTAGATGCCGTACTTGCCATTCAAGAGCATATTGATCCGTCGCTCATGCGTCCAAAACTTGCATGGAGTATTGATGATTTAGAAGAGGAAGAAGTAGAAAAGAAAAAGGTATCGCAATACGATGATTTATGGAATTTAGATGATCGCAATAAAAAGAGGGAACGCTCCAATGTACGTAAAAAGAAGAAAATCCCACCACAACCAGAGAAAGACTTACTCCTCTTTATTGAAGAATATAGCCGTGAGCTAGAAGATTGGCAGCGGGACATATTAACGATGATGCGTGAGGAAATGTTATATTTCTGGCCACAGCTTGAAACGAAGATCATGAACGAAGGCTGGGCATCATACTGGCACCAACGCATACTTCGCGAAATGGACTTAACATCGGATGAAGCAATTGAATTTGCGAAATTAAATGCGGGCGTCGTTCAGCCATCCAAAACAAGCATTAATCCATACTACCTCGGTATTAAAATGTTTGAAGATATTGAGGAGCGCTACAACAACCCGACAGAAGAAATGAAGCGACGAGGTGTCAAACCAGGATCTGGTCGTGACAAAATCTTTGAAGTACGCGAAATCGAATGGGACGTATCGTTTTTAAGAAACTACTTAAATAAAGATCTCGTAATGAGAGAAGATATGTACTTATTCCAGCGTCAAGGAAAAGAATATAAAGTAATAGATAAAGAGTGGGAACATGTACGTGATCAGCTCGTAAATATGCGGACAAATGGTGGCTTCCCGTATTTAGTAGTAGAAGACGGGGACTACTTAAAGAATGGAGAATTGTACATTAAACATAGTTACGAAGGAATTGAGCTCGATTTAAAATACTTAGAAAAGGTATTGCCATATCTTCATCAGCTATGGGGAAGAACGGTGCATATGGAGTCGATTGTGGAGAGTAAGGGTGTTGTGTTTTCTTATGATGGGAAGATGGTGCATCGGAAGTATGTGTGATGAAAAGACCGGACATAGAATGCTATGTCCGGTCTTTTTTATTTGGAAAAAGGTAAAATATGCTATTCTTAAACAAAAGGGAGTTACATAGAGAAATGGAGCGATTCAAATGAGCAGAATAGGGGTATGCAAGGTGGATATTACGCCGCCTGTCGGTATTGATTTTGTCGGATACCATAGAGAGGCAGGAATAAATAATATTGAAGAGCATATTTATGGGACGGTTTTTGTATTTGAAAAAGATGAAATGAAAACTGTGTTTATAAGTATTGATAATATTGGGATGTTAGTAGAAGATACGAATATGATTCGTGAGCAAGTAGCGAGTGAACTTCATGTGCCGTTTGAGCGAATAACGGTTGTTTATACTCATACGCATTCCGGTCCAGAGACGGTCGGTGATAATCCGCTCGTACAGTCGTATAAAACGATTTTAGTAAATAATGTGGTGCACGGTGCGGTTACTGAGAATAAAAACTTGGAGCGATGTAAAGTTGGCTGGGGTGTTACGACAGGTGATATTGGAGTAAACCGAAGAGAGAGAACATCTGATGGAAGAGCAAAGATGGGAACAAATATAGATGGTGTTGTAGATAAACGTATTGGCATGTTAGCAATAAGAGATGCTGAAACGAAGGAGTTATCTGGGATTGTAGTATTTTGTACGGCCCATCCGAATGTTTTAAAAGGTGATAGTGATGTATTATCAGCAGATTATCCTGGAATGACGAGAGAGATTCTTGAGAAAATCGTAAACTGCCCTGTTATGATTGTGCAAGGTGCTGCTGGTAATGTGAATGCGAAGTATAGAGGTTCAAAGGAAGCGTTAAAACAAATGGCTTACACGCTTAGTGGACATGTATTAACGATGTTACCAACAGTTACATATAGTCCGATTGTAAATGTAAGAACAGTTTCGAGTACGATGCAAATGAAACTGCAGGATATCCCTGAAATTGATGAGATACGAAGCATGGCTCAATTAGCAGAGAAACAGTGGGGCGTGAATACGGATGAATGGCTTACTATCGTTTTAGAAAAATATAAGCAAGGTATTCGGCAGTTACGTATTGATTTAGAAGTGCAACTGTTTCAAATTAATGATGATATATTCTCTGGTATACCGATGGAACCTTTTTCAGAGACTGCGTTAGAAATGAAAGAGAGTCTTCAAAATGAACTAGCTTTCTTTGGTGGATATACGAACGGATATATTGGCTACTTACCAACGAAAGAAGAATTCGCATACGGTGGATATGAAGTGGAATTAAGCCCTGTAGTGTATGGACCGGTTACGAATTTATTGATGCCACTGGAGGAAAATACAGCGGAGCTGATTGTGAAGAAGGTTACGGGTTTATGTAATAAAGTAAACCTTTAATGAGACAGATTTTTGAACGCAGAGTAAAGAATATGACTAATTGTGTGATTTTGTTAAGTCAATGTAATTAATAATGATTATCATTGTTAATTACATTGACTTCTAAAAAAAGAAAAACTAGAATTTATAAAGGAATCTTCAATTGTTCGCTATCATTTGTATAGGAGGTAAGTTATGTTGGATAGCTTTATTTCTATAAGATGTAGGTTGGCTCTTTATAGTTTTGGTGTTCTTTTTATCTTTTTTTGTATAGTCTTTTTGGTGAATCAAAAGGTGTATGCAGAAGATGTACCATGGACATCGGTTTTAAATGAGGGAGAACGTGTACTTTTTCAAGAACACTCTTTGTATAGCAATGATCGAAGGGGAGAAAATCTTGTTTCGCTTTCATTTGAAGGGCGTAAACATGGTGGGGAAGGTTGGGGATACTTATTAAGAGACAGTAATTTTAATTATCCATTCTCGTACGGGTGTAACAATAACAGCTACCCATACAGTAGGAAGTAGTTCTTGGAATTCTGGAAACCGGGTGACAGACGATGTTTTTAATAATCTTAAAAAATGGTCTGAATAAATATAATAAGTTTATATGGATTTTATGTTGTATATTGGTCATTATCATAATGTCTAGTTCTATAGCAAATAATGAAAAGAAGTTTAGTAAGATTGTTAATTCTGTAACTTTTCACGTGAAAAATAAAGAAAAACAGCCAATAAAAGATTTTGAAATTATACTTATGAAAGACGAATCACCTGAGTCGAGTAAAGAAATTGGGATTTCAATAGGGAAAACGGATGAAGAAGGGAAAGTTATTTGGAAGAATGTGAGGAAGGGAAATTATATCGTATTTTTACCAAATAGTGAGACGCAAATAGTTAGGGTTAATGATAGAGATGAAACGAGAGTAATAAATATATTATTGTAGAAAACGAATCCATTTTGAAAAAGAATAATCAAAATGGATTCGTTTTTATATGGAGTTTTTGTTTACCAGACAGGTCGTATATTTGATGATAATTTTCCTGTATTTTCTTTCGTAACGAATGTTGTTAAATCTTCTTTGAGCATTTGCATTCGTTCAGCACCTATGTTTTCAATCCATTGTTGCTCTATTTCAGCTACTATTTTTTCTTTTGCCTTCAATACTGACAAACCACGTTCGGTTAAAACAATGATTTTCCCTCTTTTATCAGTAGGATGTGTTTTGCGTGTAACGTAGCCACTCTTCTCAAGAGAATCCACCATTTTACTTACAGCTTGTTTTGAAACCCCTAAATATTCAGCTAGTTCTATACCCGTTGCTCCGTTAGGTAGAATGCGTTTGAACATAAAACCATGTGCTGGCCTAATATCTTCAAATCCCAATTCATTTAATTTGTCATGTAGTTCAGTAATTAATGTGCTAAATGATAATGATAAAAGCGATGTAAGATCTAACTCGTTAAATGTTTGATCCATGTATATAACCTCCGCATTTGTAGTCAATTAAGTTGACTATATATGACACTTATTGTACTATGCATAATATAGTCAATCAAATTGACTATATTACATTGTAGAACAAATAATGATTTATATAATATACAATCAATGGAGGTTTCACATGGTTAATATCGTAAAAATTAGAGGGAGTGTATTTGCACCGTATGCATTGCTGAAGCCTATTAAGGATGCTGCAACAGGAAGAGTGTTTGAATACGCTGGAGATGCACGTGAATTTACACCGTACGCTGTAAATACAAAGCGTTCAAGATTGGAACAAGAAGTGATTGTTGATTTTTATAAAAGAGAAATTTTCACATATGCAGATGCTTGCATCGTTACTGTAAAAATTACAAATCCAGATGGCTCAATTGAGTATCAAAAGGGAGAAACAAGTACAGAAAACATCGCATGTACAAATATTGTATGGAGTGAAGATGAAGTTTCATTTGAAATGAGAGCAAGTGCAAGTAATCCGTTAAATGCGGCGGCACCCGCAGCTGATTATTTGTTGGCTATACGAGTTAATAAAAGTGGTACTTTGCATGTTGAAGGTGTACATGATGGTTTCCCTTGCTATGAATTTTATAAACAAGTAGATTTTGGTTTGTTTGAATCAATATATACACATGATTTCAGAGAAACAAATGATACTCCAGCAGCACTAGCTGGAGAAATGGAATATAACTTTAAAACGAAAATATAGCACCATTTTTATGAAGGAAGTAGCCAACATAAAAGAGAAAGGCTTTAATTATGTAGCTGAAATGGTGGATTTTTTATTAAATAATGCAGTATATAAAATTAGAATTATAGAGGTGTTTCTTATGACTAATATCGTAAAAATTAGAGCCAGTGTATTTATTCCAATGTCTTGGACTGAAGCCAAGAAGGATATGGAAACAGGACAAGTAATCCAATTTGAAGGTGATTCACGTGAATTTACACCACATGCGGTAAATACGATGCGCTCTAGAGTGGAGCAAGAGGTAGTAGTTGATTTTCATAAAGAAGAAGTGTTTTCATATGCGAATACGGGTATTACGACAGAGAAGATTACGAATCCAGATGGTTCGGTGAATAAAAGAACTGGAAAAGCGAGTACGGAAAATATTGTGTGTACTGATATCGTATGGAATTCCGGTGGTGTACAATTTAAAATGAGTGCGAGTGCAAGTAATCCATTAAATGTATATGCACCTCCTGTAGATTATGTATTAAATGTCTGTGTGAAAAAGGATGGTACTATCGATGTTCAAGGAGAGCATGATGGATTCCCTTGTTTTGAATTTTATAAGCAAGTAGATTTCGGTTCATTTGAAAAAATATATACACATGATTTTAGAGAAACTGGTGATACAGCTGCAGCACTAGGTGGAGAAATGGATTATAGTTTTAAAAAGAGTTTATAAGAAGTAAGATAATAATGCAGTGTAGTTGAGAAATGCAAAAGCCAATACAATCAGTGGCTTTTGCATTTTTACTATCCATTAGAAAGGTCCAAAAAACAAAACGCTTTACAATATACCCTTAAGGGTATATGATATTATACAAAGTTACAAAGTAATGTATAATATAGTTATAATTACGGAGGTGGTCTATAGTGGAATACAATCAAGATATGAAAAATAGATTAAAACGTATTGAAGGCCAAGTTCGTGGTGTGCTTCGTATGATGGAAGAAGGAAAAGATTGCCGAGAGGTTATTACACAGTTAACGGCATCTCGTTCTGCACTTGATCGTACAATTGGACTTGTTGTTGGAACAAATCTAGAGCAATGTTTACGTGAGCAGTTTGAAAGTGGTAATGGTTCAAATGAAGAGTTAATTAAAGAAGCTGTTCAATTACTTGTAAAAAGCCGATAATCTGTCAAACGTAAGAGTTGACAGATTTTCAAAAACATTTTAATATACCCCTACAGGTATATGTATATAAATTGTGGAGGAATCGACTATGAGTATAAAAGTGAATATGAGTTTAGATTGTAAAGGATTGGCTTGTCCGATGCCGATTGTGAAAACAAAGAAGGCGATGAAAGGATTGACGTCAGGGCAGGTGATTGAGATTGAGGCAACAGATAAAGGGTCTACAGTAGACATACAAAGCTGGGCGAATAAACTAGGACATCAATATATCGGGACGAAACAAGAGGGCGATGTTTTGAGACATTACGTTAGAAAAGCACATGAACATGAATTGAATGAAGTAGCGAAGTATCCTCATACAATTACGAATACGGAGTTGGAAGAGATATTATTAAGTGATGAAGAGTGTATTGTATTAGATGTTCGAGAAGCAGCGGAATTCGCTTTTGGTCATATACCATCGGCTATTTCCGTGCCGTTAGGAGAGTTAGACAGTGCAGCTTTAGATCAGACGAAGCAAATTTATGTTGTTTGCCGAACTGGTAACCGTAGTGATGTAGCTTGCCACATGTTGAAAGAGAAAGGTTATGTAAATGTGAAGAATGTCATTCCAGGCATGTTAGAGTGGCAAGGGAATATAAAGCATTAAAATTTTTCAAATAAAAATATACCTATGGGGGTAATTAAATGAATGTTAAACCGTTACAAGCGAAAGATGTTGCAGAGAAAGTTTTATTCGGAGAGTTGTTTATTTTAGATGTTCGTAATGAGGCGGATTATGAAGATTGGAAAATTGAAGGAAAAGAAGTTACTTCAATGAATGTGCCGTACTTTGATTTATTAGAGGGTGTAGATCATATTGCAAGTGAATTGCCTAAAGATAAAGATGTTTTAGTAGTATGTGCAAAAGAAGGGTCTTCTATATTTGTGGCAGAGCAGTTAACAGAGGCTGGGTTAGAAAATATTTATTATTTAGCTGGTGGTATGAAGGCTTGGAGTGAATATGTAAAGCCTATAAAAGTTGGAGATTTAAAAAATGGCGGAAGTATGTATCAGTTTAACCGCCTTGGAAAAGGTTGTTTATCTTATATAGTCGTTTCAAACGGTGAAGCAGCAGTTATTGATGCAGTAAGAACAGTTGAAGCGTATGAAGAATTTGCGAAAGAGCATGGTGTTACGATTACGAATGTAATGGATACGCATTTACATGCAGACCATATTTCTGGAGGACGTAAGCTAGCGGAAAAAATCGGTGGTACGTATTGGTTACCGCCAAAAGATGCGGAGGAAGTTGTTTTTTCATACGAACCGCTTGTTGAAGAATCTGTTATTACGGTGGGGGGTACTAAAATTGGAATTGACGCATTATACTCACCGGGGCATACGATTGGAAGTACATCATTTATTGTAGATGATTCTTATTTATTATCAGGCGATATTTTATTTGTGGATTCAATCGGGCGTCCAGATCTTGCTGGGAAGGCTGAAGATTGGGTAAGTGATTTACGTAATACTTTGTATAGCCGATATAAAGAGCTATCTCAAAATTTAGTTGTGTTACCAGCTCATTATTCAAAAGTAAGTGAAATGAACGAAAGTGGTATTGTTAGCGCAAAATTAAAAGATTTGTTTGCGAATAATGCAGGGTTAAATATTGAGGATGCGGTAGAGTTCCGTAAAACTGTAACAGAAAACTTACCACCTCAGCCAAATGCATATGAAGAAATCCGTCAAACCAATATGGGTAAAATTCACCTAAGTGTGGATAAAGAGCGTGAAATGGAGATTGGTCCAAATCGTTGTGCAGTGCACGAATAATGAAATAAATAAAAAATGGAGGAATAGATGATGAATGTAAAACAAGTATTAGATGCGACAGGTTTAGCATGTCCAATGCCGATTGTAAGAACGAAGAAAGCGATGGATACTTTACAAACGGGAGAAGTGTTAGAAGTACATGTAACGGATAAAGGGTCTATTAAGGATATTCCAGCATGGGCAAATAAAAGTGGTCATGACATTGTAAAGCATGTAGAAGAAGCCGATGTGCTGAAGTTTTGGATTAAGAAGGCGTAGTAGTTTTATAAATATAGAGAGGTTGGTTATATGAATACAATACTAAGTACGCTTTTCATTTTATTTGCTGTAGTAGTTGTTATGTCGCGTTTTTTACCAGTTAAAGGTGTTCAAAATATAAGTGGAAAACAATTAAAGAATATAGCGGGAAAAAAGGGGAAACAACTTATCGATGTTCGTACAGTAAGTGAATATAGAGGAAATCATATGAAAGGATTTCAAAATATCCCTTTAAATGAGTTAGCTAGTAGAGCAAGTCAGTTAGATAAAAATAAGGAAGTAATCGTTATTTGTCAGAGCGGGATGAGAAGTAAGCAAGCAGCAAAAGTATTAAAGAAATTAGGGTTTCAGCACGTTATCAATGTTTCAGGCGGGATGAATGGTTTGTGAGGAGGAAATGTAAAGTGAAAGAAATGACAGTAAAAGAATTGGAAGAAAAATTGTTACGTAAAGAAGAAGTAAATATCGTGGACGTACGTGAAGTAGAAGAAGTAGCTGAAGGGAAAATTCCAGAAGCGTGTAATATTCCACTAGGGCTGTTAGAATTTCGTATGCATGAGTTGGATAAAAAGAAAGAATATATTATCGTTTGTCGCTCTGGCGGGAGAAGTGCAAGAGCTGTTCAATTTTTAGAAGGTTACGGTTTTCGAGTGATTAATATGGTAGGTGGTATGTTAGCGTGGGAAGGGAAAGTAGAATAGGGTGAAACGATTTTTTATAACAATAAAAATACCCCTATAGGTAATTGGAGGGAAAACAACATGGAACAACAGAAGAAAACAACAATCGTTTTATTTAGCGGAGATTACGATAAAGCGATGGCTGCTTATATTATTGCAAATGGTGCAGCGGCGTATGATCAAGAGGTAACTATATTTCATACTTTTTGGGGATTAAATGCTTTAAGGAAAGATGAGCATGTGAAGGTAAAGAAAACTTTCATCGAAAAAGTATTTGGAAAGATGATGCCACGCGGTGCTGACAAGATGGGATTATCGAAAATGAATTTTGCCGGTATGGGGCCAAAGATGATTAAAGGTATTATGAAAAAACATAATGCGATGCCTTTACCAGATTTAATAGATTTGGCGAAAGAACAGGGGATTAAACTTGTAGCTTGTCAAATGACAGTAGATTTATTAGGGTTAAAAGAGGAAGAGATTATGGAAGGGGTAGAGTTTGCAGGAGTAGGAGCTTATTTAGCAGATGCTTCGGATGGGAATGTGAACTTATTCATTTAAATCACCTTCTTTTTAGAAGGCGGGGGATATAAGGTGAGTTTAGTCGTATTACTTTTTATAATTGGGTTTATAGGATCGTTTATATCAGGAATGGTTGGAATTGGCGGTGCGATTATTAATTATCCGATGATCTTATACATTCCGGTATTGCTAGGATTTACTGGCTATACTGCACATGAAGTAAGTGGTATTACAGCGGTGCAAGTATTCTTTGCAACTTTTGCAGGGGCATGGGCCTATCGGAAAAGTAATGAGATGGATAAAACGCTAGTTGTATATATGGGAGCTAGTATATTAATAGGAAGTTTCATAGGTAGTTTTGGTGCTAACATATTAGAGGAACATACGGTCAATGTTATTTATGCAGCTTTAGCAACAATAGCTGCTATTATGATGTTCGTACCGAAACGAAATAATGGTGATGAAGTAAAATATAATAAATGGTTAGCAAGTTTATTAGCATTTATTGTAGGCGGAGCATCAGGCATTATAGGTGCTGGAGGTTCGTTCCTTTTAGTTCCGATTATGCTAGTTATTTTAAAATTGCCGATACGTACAACGATAGCAACATCTATTGCTATTACGTTTATTTCTTCAGTAGGGATTACAACTGGAAAAGTAATAACTGGGCAAGTAGTTGTAATTCCAGCTCTTATTGTTGCGATTGCAAGTATCTTTGCTGCGCCGCTTGGGGCGCGAGTTGGGAAGAGGATCAATCAAAAAGCACTACAATATATGTTATCGATTTTGATTGTAGGAACTGCTGTTAAGATGTGGATTGATATGATATCGAAATAAAAGGATGGCGCTGCTTACAGCCCATCCTTTTATTTACGCCCAAATTACTTTCATTAAGTTTTTATATTCGTCATTTGCTAATTTATATAGCATTCTCGTATGTTCAAAGACAAGTGCTGGATTAAAGTTTGGTTCTGAGAATGCAAGAGATGTTGAAATGTCAATTGCATTTTGCTTGTTTAATGTGAATTTTGCAAATCGATAAGATGTGTTTAATTCATTAATAACATGCAAAATATCATTTGTTGCTGTTGCATCAGGTACGTGAGCAACATTGAAGCAGTATATATCTACAGTAGGATGTTCGTTTTGGAAAGCGGCGATCAGTTGAATTTTTGCACCAGCTTCTGTTTCTAATCCTACTGAAAAATGAACAGAACCATCATTTTCATCTATATTTTCTTCCATAAATATATCGTTTGACTTTAAGTAGTCTTTAAAATCTGAGATGTTATGTTTTACTGCAGCTTTCATATGTATGAGCCCCCTGATAATTGGAATAGATTGCTACTATTTATTATAATTTAAAAATATTAAAAAAGATAGTTAGAAAGTTCTGATTTTTGATTCTGATGGAATAAAAAGAAGCAGTACTCTACCTCCATAGAGAACTGCTTCTTTATTATTCATTGTCGTTAGACGATGTTTCTGTATCTTCATTGCTATTTTTATTTTTCACTTCATTGTTACTTGATTCGCGTTCACTTGAATTTTCAGACTTAGATTCTTTTGTTTTCTCTGTACTTGTTTTTTTCGAATCAGAGTCTGTTTTTGTATATGCAGGTAATCCAAGATGAGTACGAAGATCGTTTGTAACTTTTGCTAATTCTTTTTTATCTGGATTGTAGTAATACGTTCGGCCGCCACCAGCAGATTGGCTACAAGTATCATCACCTTTTGCCATGTAGCAGTCTTCACCTTGAATTTGTAATTTTTCAATTTCTGAATCCGATCCGTACTTATAGAATGAAAGCATATCATCGAATGTTAAGTTTGTAACGAATTGTCCGTTAATATCATCAATGATGTTACCAACTTTTGTTACAGATCCAACGCTTGTTAGTTTCTTTAAAATTGCTTCAATAACGAGCTGTTGACGTTGCCCACGCATTGCATCACTATCGATGTGGCGTGTTCTAGCAAGAGCAAGAGCTTCTTCACTATTTAGCTTTTGAACACCTTTCTTCAGGTGAATTGCATCAGCATTATCATTGCTATCTTGTTCCGTAAATTCAACTGGTACGTCAACTTCAATGCCGCCTAAATCGTCGACAATTTTCATAAATGATTTGAAGTTAAACTTTACAAAGTAATCAACAGGAACATTTAGTAATTTTTCAACTGCATCAATACTTGCTTGTGGTCCACCATCTTTTCCGTTTTTAGTAGAACCGTATGCATGAGCGTGTGTAATTTTATCTTTTTTCTTTTCCACTGGAATATACGTATATGTATCTCGTGGAATACTTAATAGTTTTACAGTTTTGCTATCTTTATTAAACGTTGCAAGTAATAGTGCATCCGTTCTTATAGCTTCACCATATTCTTTCCCACGGACATCGCTTTCATCGACACCCATTACTAAGACAGAGACATTGTTTGTAATAGGTTTTACAACTTTATCACGTAAATCAGATTTATCACCGCGTGCTAAATCGTGTGCGGCATTTCGAACAGCAGAAGATGCTTTATTTACTAAAAACCAAGTATAACCGCCACCTACTATTAAAAAGAATAGAATAACGCTTATAATAATTTTTGTTTTTTTCTTACTTTTTTTCGGTTTACTGCGTGTATTTTCTTGCAAAGATGGGTTTTGCTCCATTTCCTGTACTCCTTCATTTGGATTGAAATACGACACTCATATCCACTTATTATAATGAAATTTGACGAAAAAAAACATTACAAAACATTTACATTTCGTAAAAATTCAATTTATTTATAAAAAGTCAGATTTTTTATATTTTATTTTTGAGATGTAGAATAAGTATAAGTTGTTTTAGTGGAAATGAAAATATGTATTGTGAGAAAGTAATAGAGAAGTAAGATTTGTTGAAATATAGCCATGAAGAAATGAGTAGGTTTAATTATTTCTTCTATATAATAAAGAAGAAATTTACGGATAAAGGAGAGGGCATAATGAATCATACATCATTCCGAGCAATCGTTGTGAACGAAACAGAAAATAAGCAGTTTGTAAGAAACGTTGTAGAGAGAGAAGTAAGTAGTTTACCTGAGGGAGACGTATTAATACAGGTTCATTATTCTTCATTAAATTATAAAGATGCTCTTTCAGCTACAGGTAATAAAGGTGTTACGAGAACATATCCTCATACGCCAGGAATTGATGCAGCAGGAGTGATTGTGAGTAGTGAAGATGCTACCATTAAGGTAGGAGATAAAGTCATTGTAACGGGATATGATTTAGGGATGAATACTTCTGGTGGTTTTGGAGAATATATTCGCGTGCCGGCATCTTGGATTGTCCCTTTACCAGAGGGAATGTCATTAAAGGAAAGTATGATGTACGGGACGGCAGGTTTTACAGCCGCTTTATCAGTATATAAGCTTATTAGAGCAGGAGTAACGCCTAGTATGGGCGATGTTTTAGTAACGGGTGCTACAGGCGGTGTAGGAAGTGTAGCTGTTAGTATTTTAAGTAAGTTAGGGTTTAGCGTAGTAGGAGCGACAGGAAAAATGGAAGAGGAACAGATGCTATTACGTCTAGGAGCGAAAAAAGTGATGCATCGCGCGGAATTGAATGATGAATCAGGAAGACCAATGTTAAAAGGAATATACGCCGGGGTTATCGATACTGTAGGTGGACATATGTTAGAAACAGCTTTAAAAACGGTAAAGTATGGCGGGTGCGTAACGACATGCGGTAATGTGGCAGGCCAGCAAGTACAAACAACGGTATATCCGTTTATTTTACGAGGTATCAGCCTGTTAGGGATAGATTCAGTGCAATGCCCAGTGGATGTGAGAAGAGATGTGTGGACGCTCCTAGCCAATGAATGGGGAAATAAAGAGTTGCGATCTTATACAGAAGAATGTGCATTAGAAGAATTAGATGAGAAGTTTACACTTATATTGCAAGGAAAGTTAAAAGGAAGAACGGTTGTAAATATGAAATGAAAAAAGAGACGCTCACGTTAGCGTCTCTTTCTTATTATAATGATTGTTTTAAATTGATTTTACCTTGTTCACCTAAAACACCATCAGCGATATTTACAGCGTGATCGCCAATACGCTCTAAGTTACTTACCATATCAACGAAGATGATACTTGCATCACCTGAACAGCTACGTTCGTTCAGACGTAATACGTGACGTTTACGAAGAACACGTTCCATTTGATCGATTTTACGTTCTTTTGCAATAACAGTTTGAGCTAGTTCAGTATCGAAGTTTGTTAAAGCTTCAACTGCGTCTTGTAATGTTGAAATCGTTAATTCAAGCATTTCATTTAGTTCAGTTAGTGCCTCGTCTGATAGGGAAACACGGTTTGAGATTTGGAAATCTACAAGTTCTACAAGGTTTTCTACATGATCACCGACACGTTCAATATCTCCAACAACACCTGCTAGAACTGAATGCTTCTCAGAGTCTGTCGGTGAAAGTGGTTTTTCTGATAGTAAAACTAAATACTCGGTAATCTTTTTATCTAAATTGTTAATAGCTCCTTCTAATTGAGTAGCCATGTCAGCGTGTTTTTTATCTTGTGTGTTTAAAAATTGGTTTGCTTCTTTCAATCCATGTAATGAAAACTCAGCCATACGAATAATTTCTTTTTGTGCTTCTGTTAAAGCAATAGCTGGAGATTGTTCAATAAAGATTGGATTTAAATGTTGCGGTTTGAAATCAATAGCAGCATCTTCACCACGAATAATTTTCGTTACAATCCATGCTAATACAGCGATGAATGGGAACTGAATGATTGTATTCGTTACGTTAAATGTTCCGTGTGCAAATGCAATTGTCATTTCTGGATTTAAGTTTAATGACGTTTGGAAATATTGAATTAAATTTGTAAAAGGTATTAATAAAATCGTAAAGATGATTGTACCGACAATATTAAAGATAACGTGAACCAATGCTGCACGTCTTGCAGCAATTGAAGTACCGATTGCTGCTAATACTGCTGTAATTGTTGTACCGATATTATCACCGAATAATACAGGAAGGGCAGCTTGTAAATCGATTGCACCTTGACCGAATAGTTCTTGTAAAATACCGATTGTTGCACTTGAACTTTGTACAATTAAAGTGAAGACTGTACCAACAACAATACCTAAAATTGGATTATCACTCATGCTAACTGTTAATTCTTGGAATGACTCTAAAGAACGAAGAGGCTTCATACCGGTGCTCATTAGTTCTAAACCGAAGAATAACATACCAAAACCGAATATAACTTGACCTAAAGAATGTACTTTTTTATTTTTAAAGAAGAATAGTAAGATAGCTCCAACTGCCATAATTGGAAGAGCATATTCTCCGATTTTAATTCCGATAATAAATGCAGTAACTGTCGTACCGATGTTCGCACCCATAATAACACCGATTGCTTGTCTTAATGTCATAAATCCAGCACTTACGAGTCCGACTGTTAAAGCGGTTGTTCCTGAACTTGATTGGATTAATACAGTAACTAACATACCTGCTAGTACACCCATTAGTGGGTTTGTTGTAAAGCGATCTAGAATATCGCGAAGACGATCTCCAGCAGCTTGTTGCAGTCCATCGCCCATGTATTTAATCCCGAATAAGAAAATACCTAATCCACCAATGAACTGGAAGATCATATCTTGAACATTATATTCCACGCATTCCACTCCTTAAATTTCATGTACGATGTAATTATTAACTGAACCTTGAGGCACTGTAAACGGTTTATCCGTAAAATTTACACTAAATTTACAAAGGGAAGAAAAGTTTACAATTCCTTAAAGAAATGGCTGTATTTTATTGGTTTTTATCTTGTATAAATCTTAATTTTGTAAAGAAATCACACTTTTTAGAATAGTATTGTTCGGTTGAATATGAAGGAAAGCGTCTGCGAGTTCATCGTATATTTTTTGATGAAAGTTAAAAAAATATGTAGGAAAATGCATGTAGTTTTATAACATCAAAAATACGAAAAAAAGCCACTGAAATTATCCAGCAGCTTTTTCTCTGTTTTTATTTCCATGCTTTTGTTTTTTTACACTTGTGATGTAAATGAACAGGAAAGCAATAAGTAGTAGAGAGGAATAACGATATACAGTTGCGTAGTTTGTAAAATGTGCAATGAATCCAAAAATAATTGCGCCAGCACCAATTCCTAGGTCAAATGCTGAGAAGAATGTAGCTGTTGCAACTCCTCGGCGGTGAGGTGCTACTCGGTCGATCATCCATGCTTGTAGAGCAGGTTGAATCGCTCCAAATCCACTTCCGTAGCATGCTGCCGCAATAATTAAACTTGGAATTGTAGTTGTATACGACAATAAAATAATACCTATAAACGTAATAATAACTCCTGGAATAATAACGAATGTATGACCTTTCGCATCATATAATTTTCCAGAAAACGGCCGAGTGACGGCGATTGCAAGTGCATTAAATAAGAAGAAGAGGCTTATATCAGCAATTCCGACTTCCGTAGCAAATAATGTAATAAAGCTCCCGATTCCTCCGTACATTAATGTAATACATAATATTAATAATGAAGGAAGTAAAGCTTTACGTTCAATAAATCCATCAAGGAAGGTACCAGATGTTTGCTGTGGTGATTGCGGCGATTTTTTGATTTGAAGTAGTTTCGTTAATATTAATGAAACAATTGTACAGGAAAGTGCACATAAAAAAAGAATCGTGAAGTTATATGTTTGCATAAGCCAAAGTCCGATAAGTGGACCGAGCGCCATTGCAATCGTTCCAGAAAGACCGAAATATCCCATGCCTTCACCACGGCGAGCTTGCGGAATTAAATCTGAAACGACAGTTCCATATGTAGTCGTTGTAATACCAAAACCAGCTCCGTGTAAAATTCGAACGGCAAGCAATAGGAAAACAGTTGAAGCGAAAAGGTAACTACCCATAGCGAGTAAACAAATAGCAGTACCGATCATTAAAATGATTTTTTTGCTAAATTTTTGCAAGGCATTTCCAGTTAGCGGTCTAACAAAAAGTGCCGCAACAGTAAACATGCCGACAACGAATCCGATATTGGAACTTGTACCTCCAATTTCTTTCACATAAACGGGTAAAGTAGGAATTAACATTTGAAATCCTAAAAACATACATAAGTTTGCTAGAATTAGCGCGACAAATTCTTTCGTCCATAACGGTTCTCGTTTTACGAGTATTGCTTCTCCCATGTATTCATCCCCTATATAAAAAATTTCTCTTTTCTTTCGAGTATATGTATTGGCCAATGTAACAGTCAAGGAAGGTGCCTTGAAAACGTACAACAATTTTCGAGGTAAAAAACTGACAAATTTGTGTAAAAGCTACACAACTATGAAAAAAAGTTGTAAAGTATAGATGTATAGACTTGTAGTTGTTATGAATGATAGAAATTATTTTTTCTTTAAAGAAAGCGGATTCAAAAAGTAGTGAATGAGAAGGGGATATATACTTTTTCACTACATATATTTGAAAAGGTTTACAAAACAATGAAGAAAGAGGCGTGTACATATGAGACGATTAGGTATTTCTATTTATCCAGAACATTCAACAGTAGAGAAAGATAAGGAATATTTAACATTAGCAAGTAAATACGGATTTACACGTGTATTCACATGCTTATTGTCTGTAGATGGAGAAAAAGAGAAAATTATAGAAGAGTTTAAAGAAACGATCTCTCATGCAAATGCATTAGGGTTCCAAGTATTAGTTGATATTAGTCCAGCTGTTTTTGAACAACTAGGTATTTCGTATAATGATTTATCATTCTTCCATGAACTAGGTGCGTACGGTATTCGTTTAGATGTTGGTTTCTCAGGATTAGAAGAATCAATTATGACTTACAATCCGTATGGCTTAAAAATTGAGATTAATATGAGTAACGGTACGAAGTATGTAGATAATATTATGAGCCATAGACCAAATCGTGAAAATTTAATTGGTTGCCATAATTTTTATCCGCATCGTTATTCTGGATTATCATACGATCATTTCATTACATGCTCGAAACAATTTAAAGATTACGGTATGAGAACGGCTGCTTTTATTTCATCATTTGATGCAACATATGGACCTTGGCCCGTAACAGAAGGATTATGTACGTTAGAACAGCATCGTGAACTACCAATGACAACACAGGCGAAGCATTTATTTGCGACAGAATTAATTGATGATGTTATTATTGCGAACGCTTATGCATCAGAAGAAGAATTACAAGCACTAGGTGCATTAAATAAAGAGAAACAAACGTTTGATATAGAGTTATATGATACAACGACAGAATTAGAAAGAATTATCGTATTAGACGAACCTCATTTTTATCGCGGGGATGTATCTGAATATATGATTCGTTCGACACAAAGCCGTGTCAAATATAAAAAAGAAGAGTTTAAACCTCATAATACACGTGAAATTAAGCGTGGTGATCTTTTAATTGATAATGAGCAATATGGCCAATATAAAGGTGAATTGCAAATTGCATTAAAAGATATGGTGAATACAGGAAAAACAAATGTAGTTGGTCGAATTGTAGAAGAAGAGATTTTCTTACTAGACTATTTACAAGCATGGGATAAATTCGGATTTACATTAAAGAAATAGATAAATTAAAAAAGGAAAAAACTACTGACCTCAGCAGCTTTTTCCTTTTTATATATAAATTGCGAGAGGAAGAGCTATGACAAAGGTGCATCAGCGATTAGTTTCTATTTTAGAGGAGTTTTTAGAAGAGAAATCGATGTTAAATCGAGCTTTTTTAGCGAGCCGTTTACATGTATCAACGAAGACGATTCAAAAAGATATAAAATTATTAAATGATATATTGGAAGAAAACGGAGCGAAAATTGAATCACAGCGAGGGACTGGATACGAACTAGAAATTATACAAACAAAGCAGTTTGAAGAGTTTTGCGTGAGTCTATTTCAAAAACAGACAGAAAAAATCCCAACTTCTTATGAAGAAAGGGTAGCGTACATTCTGCAACGTATTTTAACGACTGAGGGATATGTGAAGCTTTCACAGTTAGCAGAGGAGATTTATGTAAGTAAATCGACTGTAAATTTAATTATGAAAGATGTGACAGATATATGTGGTCGCTATCAATTACAAATTGAAAAGAGACCATATTATGGTATACGTATTGTGGGAGAGGAGTTTCATATTCGTTCTTGTTTATCACAATACGGTTTACCGCGTTATGATCATACTCCGTTTCATGAGCAATTTGAGCAGAATGATACATACTTATTGTTACCTCATATACCGCTTATCCGTTCGGTTATATTAAAGTATATCGAAGGAGGAACGATATATTTATCAGATATAGAAATTGATAATTTAGTCATTCATATTGCAATTGCATTAAAGCGTTGTGAAGATCAACATTATATGAAAGGAATACATGTAGAGCAAGCTGAACTTATAATAAAGAAAGAATATACAATTGCGAAAGAGATTTTAGGGGATTTAGAGAAAGAGTTGCATCTTTCATTTCCAGAAGAAGAAGTTTTATATGTGACGATGCATTTATTAAGTACTGCTGTTACAACGAAAGATCATTATGAAAATGTGGAAGAACTATTAGGAAAAGATCTATATGCATTTATGCAACATATTCTTTTTAAAGTAGCGGAAGAACGGAATCTTATTTTTTATTATGATGAAGAATTATTATTTGGGTTTGGTGTGCATTTAAAAACGTTATTAAACCGTTTGAAGTATAAGTTAAATACGAGAAATCCTCTTTTGGCAGAAGTGAAAAAGAATTATCCGTATGCTTTTGAAATTGCGGTTCTCGTTGGAGATATAATTGGTGAATACACGGGAGAATCGATTCCGGAAAGTGAAATTGGTTATATTGCGATTCACTTCGGCGGAGCGATGAGTCGTTTACAGGAACAGAATCAAAAGAAAAGATGTTTATTAGTTTGTGCGACTGGTCAAGGAAGTGCTCAACTATTGAAATATAAAATTCTATCACAGTTTCGAGATAAATTAGAGATTGTAGGGATTACAGGTTATTATCAATTGAAAGTAGAAGATCTTTACAAAGAAAAGATAGATTGTATTATTAGTACGATTCATATACCAAGTGGTTTACCTGTGCCTGTTATAAAAGTAAACTCAATATTTGATGATAAAGAGATTAAGTCAATTGGTCAACAGTTATTTACGCATGTGAATAATAGTGTGCAGCAATATATGAAGGAAGATTTAATCTTTTTAAATCACAGTGCTTCTACAAAGGAAGAGGTTATCCAATTTTTATGTGAGAAAGCTGCTGAGAAAAATTATGTACCAGAAAGCTTTTATGACTCTGTTATGGAAAGAGAGAATACATCCCCTACAGCGGTTGGGAATTTAGTTGCGATTCCACATCCGATGCAGTTATTAAGTGAGAAAACATTTTTGATGTTTTGTACACTTGATAAAGCGGTTGACTGGGGAGATAAGAAAGTACAAGTTATTATTTTATTTAGTGTAAAGCGCAATAATAATGAAGATTTACAAAAGCTTTATGATTTTTTATATGATATTATGTCTAATCAAAACACGATAGAGAAATTAGCTCAGGCTGAAGTGGTTGAAGATTTTCAAGAGATATTATTATCGTTATAAGAGAAGTATATAAAAACTTCCGTTACACAACGGAAGTTTTTTATGTTTAATTGTATGCGTTTTCATAATAAGATAACAATATAGAAAAAAGATGGTTTGGGGGAATTTAAAATGACTGATATGCAAACTCCATTTGCGTTAATTTTACATGGTGGCAACGCGAGAAGCGCGTCACT
>NZ_JAKUFR010000029.1:0-54727 GCF_022663555.1 Bacillus cereus group sp. BfR-BA-01381 | reverse complement strand
CTAGTAACAAATGAAGAAGGAGAAGTAATATCAAAAGACTTACCAATAGGAAACTATACCTTAGTGGAAGTAGAAGCACCAAAAGGCTATGAATTAGTAAAAGATAAAATAACTGTAAAAATAGAAAAAGATGCAGTAGCAGAAATTAAAATAGAAAATAAGAAATTGCCCGATCCAATGGGGAAAATGAAGTTAGTGAAAGTAGATACGGGAGATAAAAATAAAAAGCTAGCAGGGGCAAAGTTTCATATAGAAGATTCAAATAAAAAAGTAGTTGGGGAGTTAGTAACAGATGAAAAAGGAGAAGTAATATCAAAAGACTTACCAATAGGAAACTATACCCTAGTGGAAATAGAGGCACCTAAAGGCTATGAATTATTAAAAGATAAAATAGCTGTAAAAATAGAAAAAGATACAGTAGTAGAAATTAAAATAGAAAATAAGAAATTGCCAGATCCGACTGGGCAATTTGAAATTGAAAAAGTTGATGATAAGGATAGTGAATTAAAGCTAAAAGGCGCTGTATTTCAAGTGTTAGATAAAGAAGGGAAAGAAGTTAGTAGATTAATAACGAATGAAAAAGGAAAGGTAATTTCCAACCAATTAGCAATTGGAAAGTATACGATTAAAGAAATAAAAGCACCGAACGGATACATGTTACTTAGGGATCCAATAGAAATAGAAATTACAGAAGCAGTAAAGACACAAAAAATAACAGTGAAAAATGCGAAGAATAATTGGGTAATTCCTAATACTGGTGGGAGCGGAACAACAATTTTTTACGTGATTGGTATTATGCTAATGCTTGGTGTGCTATATTTCCGTAAGAAAAATCGTATATTATGAACTAATTTTATAGAGTTAGACAGATCGTTACGTTAGAGAGTTTTTAGGGCATGAGTCCTGTATTGTACTGGACTCATGTTACTAAATTTGTTGAAGTAGGAAGGATAATAGTAAACATAGAATATATTAATAAATTAAAATATTTAAGAGGTGAAAATGGTGGTAATAAAACAAGACGAAATTAAAGTAGTTGTCGGAGCTGGAGTGTTTAATAATAATCCAGGGTGGATACAAACGCAAGAAAATGAACTTAATTTACTAGATAAAACTACGTGGGAAGAAAGATTTGAATACAATTCTATTTCAGCTATCTTAGCTGAGCATGTATGGGAACACCTTACTTTTGAAGAAGGTGTAAGAGCTGCTGAAATTTGCTATGAATTTTTAAAGTCAGAGGGGCATATTCGGTGCGGTGTTCCTGATGCATTTTTCCGAGATGAGGCGTACCAAAATATAGTTCAAATAGGTGGACCTGGTCCGAAAGATCATCCAGCAGCAAGTCATAAAATCGTTCATAATTATAAAACCTTAACGAAAATGTTTGAAACTGCTGGATTTGAGGTAGTTTTACTTGAATATTGTGATGAAAATGGTCAGTTTTATTACAAGGAATGGGATGCAAACGACGGTGTTATTTTCCGTTCGAAAAGGTATGATTCTAGAAATAAAGGTGATAAGCTTGGTTTTCCATCGCTAATTGTTGATGCAATTAAGCGCTAAATCATTCAACAAAAACAGAAGTAATTCTATAAATTTATGAGTCGCAAAGGCGGCTCTTTTTATTTGGGCGTAAGTCTATATTTAATAGGGAAACGTACAGTTATGATAATTAATTCTAAAGATTATAAAATTCGATTTAGAAAATATTTAAATTTTTTTCATAATCATTAACTTTAAATTAATATTTCGTTGATATAAAGATTTATTTTATATTTATATTCGTGTAAAATGAAATAAGAACGTACATTCTGTTTAGGGGGCAATTAATATGGTAGCTGAAATCGGGAAACTAACTCATGGATATATTGTAAAATTTGAACGTCAATTTGCATATACGATTGAAGAGGTTTGGTCAGTTTTAACTGAAAACAGTAATTTGAAAAAATGGATGTCTAATTTACAAATCGAAAGCCTTAAAACAGGTGGAATAATCAAGTTTGATATGATGGACGGTTCATTTATAAATATCGATATTTTAGAGTGTCAAGTAAACGCAGTGCTTGAATTTACTTGGGATAAAGATCGTGTCCGATTTGAAATACATAAAGAAGAAAATGGTTCTATTTTATTTCTTAAAGAATTCATTCATGAGTTAACAGATCATACTCCGAAAGATATAGCGGGTTGGCATATTTGTTTAGATCTTTTTTCCTCCGTACTAGAAGGGAAAGAAAAAGAATTTTCTAAAGATGAATGGCAACAGTGGTTTGAAATATATAAAGATAAGGTTCTTGAATTGAGAGCGTAATCAACTTAAAGGTTATATTCATTATATAATTATTATATTGCAAATATGATTTTAATGAGAAATAAGAATAGAGGTTAATATGAAGGTAAACCAATTAATTGCTAATAACATAAACAAATTAGATACAGTCATTCCATTTAACAAGTCTTTTGGAATCGCTGGTTTATCAGGATCAGGTAAAACAACTTTTTGTCAAACAATTGGTGAAGAATCAAAAAAACGATTAGTTTCTTTATTACCAAAGGCTGAATATCAATATTTATTTCCTAATATCATGGAAACGAATTTTAGTGCTATTAAGATGGAGGATATGCCTTTAGTACTTTTTCTAGGGAAATCATCAATTTCTTCTAATCCACGTTCAACGCTAGGTACTCATACTGGTGTTTTCACTGAAATTCGCGAAAAACTTGCTGACGTATTTCATCTTTCCCCTGAGGTTTTTTCATTTAATAACCAGTTAGGTTGGTGTTCTGGTTGTAAAGGCCGAGGTACTAATAAAAATATTGAGTGTAAAAAATGTAAGGGAAAACGTTATAGTGAAGAAATTGAACAACATACTATAGATTTATTTGCTAAACCACATACCATTTCAAATATTAATGATTTAAGTGTTGAGTCTATTCTTTCGCTAGCGGAAGTGTTAAATATTAGTGAAGCAAAGCAACATATACTACAAAATATAATAAATATGAACATTGGTTATTTAACATTAAATCGAATAATGGGTACGTTGTCAGGTGGAGAGTTAACACGACTATATTTAGCTGAATTCATGGCAGTAAGTGAAAATGCTGTAATTATTATTGATGAGATTTCAGTTGGACTTGATCATGAAACATTATTACAAATATTAGAAGAGATCAAGCAATTAGGGTGTAAAAATCAAATTTGGCTTATAGATCATTCAGATACAGTACTGGATACAACAGATGAGCAATTGTTCTTTGGACCTGGTAGCGGAAAATATGGTGGACAAATTGTGAAAGAATCACCAAGACCAAAATCAATACTGTGCGATCTAAATAAAGAAGTACCAACAGAATATTATACATTCCAAGAATTATATTGCCGTAATATCCAAATGGCGGAGTTTCAGATTCCTAAAAATAGGCTTGTAACAGTTACAGGAGAATCTGGTTGCGGGAAATCTACTCTTGTCAATGAATGTTTAGCTACAGATTTCTTGAAACGATATCCAAAAGATAAACTAGTTATGGTAGGGCAAGATCGAAATCAATCCATTACAAGTCGATCAACTGTAGCAACTTTTCTAGATATTAAAAAGAAACTAACAAAGTATAGTGAAGAAATTGAAGATATTTTTGAGCGTTCGATTGAAGATATTATTGACGAACTTCCAAATGAAGATATTGCGTATAAACGCTTGAGCCTACTAGTTAAATTAGGGCTTGGCTATTTAACATTAGAACGAAAAACACAAACATTATCAACAGGTGAGTTTCAATGTGTTCATTTAGTTTCTGAATTATTTGCAAACACAAGAAATCCACATACGTTATTTATCTTTGACGAGCCTTCAAAAGGTTTATCACAAAATATTTTAAATCAATTTATAGATAGTGTTAGAGGAATATTGCAAGATAAATCAGTCTCGATTATTATGATTGAACATAATAGTTACATGTTAGAAAGCTCTGATTATATTGTAGATTTTGGGGAAAGACAGCTTGAAGCTATCAATCATCTTGAAGTAGTAAGTCATGATGATTATTATCGTCAAAAAAGCAGTGTGAATAATGTTGAGCAAATACATATTTCTTCAGCACTTAAGCATAAAGAAGGCGTTCACTATTTAGAAGAAAATCATATTAACTATTTTAAAAATGCCGAAAATGTTTATAAGGGTGGTATTTTAAAAAGTTTATCTTCAATGGCGCGTTTAATTTATGGTGAATATGAATCTGATACAATTGCACCGGTTATTGCTATTGATCTTGAGAGACATTTATATAGTCAATATAGTTTTTTATATGAGGTTGGTGGACTAATTAATCATATTGTAGCTGCTCATCCAACTAATAAAGATACGAGAAGTTTTGATTTCTATTCACAGGACAACCATTGTCCATCTTGCTCTGGACGTCTTCAAATTGAAGTTTTCGATAAAGATATTACAATTCAAAATAAAAACGTTCCATTTTGGGACGGTTTATTCGATCCGGAAATCATGAAAGTATTAAAATTTTATCAATATGAAAAAATAGAATTTCTATTTGATGAAATTAAAAATGAGCTTGGTCAAGATTTGTCAAAGAGCTATAATGAAATGTCCGAAGAAGAAAAGCATACGTTTTGGTACGGATATTTTGAAAAATCATTTTATGATAAAAAAGGAAAGACACGCAGAACCTGGGTAGGTTTTAATACGATTATTGGTGGATATATTGTTATTTCAAAAGCACCTATTAAAGAAGAAATTAAGACTTCTAAAGAAATGGTGACATGTCCAATTTGTGAAGGGACGGTTTTAAATCATCATAAACCACTTAAATTTGGCAACTCAGATATTCGTGAAATTATCAATCAGCCAGTTGATGAAGTGTTGAAAATAGTCGGTGATTTACCTGCACTTCATAAATTGAAGGATATAGTTGGTGGCGATATGAGATTGACAGAAGATGTTTCTTTATTGCCAAGAAAAGTACAAGTTGCATTGAAAATGTTTGAATTAGAACAGGCAAGCTTTTCAAACTATGAAATAGTGTTACAAAATGTCTTACCATTCTGGGATAAAATAAAAGGAAATATCGAATTCATTAGTGGTAATAATCAAGTAACTGTTTGTGATTTTCTTAATGTTTATGAAACGAGAGAAAACATGATAGATAAGTATTTCACAAATGGTAAATATAAAAAACTTACGTATGTATACGAAGCATTTGGATATAAAAAGTTAGTTACCCAAATTAATAAAATTAAAAAAGGTTATCCATGTCCATTCTGTAAAGGAAAGAAAGTTATAACGGAAGATAATTTGCATGATGGTGTCTTTAAATTAACAATTCCATGTGTAACTTGTAATGCAAGTGGTATTAATGACGAAGGACTAAAAGAAGTTGTTGAGGGTGTGGATGTAAAAACATGGTTAACTGGAAAAGTTAGTGATGTTGTGGATGAGAGCTTATTAACAGAGGCTGTTGAGCAAATACCAATTTTTAATCGTATTCGTGAATTGGATAAACGAGATATGATGGCGGTTTATGAATGTCTTGAGCGTAATCAGTAAAGTTTTATTAGCTTATGTGTTATTAACATAACTTATATAAAATGTATATTCTTTATAATATATATATTAACGCAGTATGATTAATACAAGGTAATGAAAGAAGATTCAATTTCTTAATGTTAAAATTAAGAAATTGGATCTTTTATTATTTTTATGTTCCGCATACAATGTTTTTTACTAAGAAAAGAATTATGGAAAGGAGGAGAGATGGAAAACTAAAAAGAATAAACAGTTGATATATTATGTAATTATTATATTATAAAAGTGATGAATAAGGTTGAAAACAGTTCATAAGTTATATGTTTACTTATTAATCTATTTGTTTTATTGTCTGATTTTTTAAATTTAACAGAAATATATACTTGAATAAAATATATATTTCTGTTAAATTTATCCTATGGATAGAACGAGTTTAATTAAAGGTCATTTAGAAATGTGTGTATTATCTATTTTGTCGAAAAAGAAAAGTTATGGTTATGAGATTATGAAAGAACTTGAATTAAACAATTTAAAATTGAAAGGAGTAGGAAGTATTTATCCAATTCTAACTAAGTTGAAAAATCAAGAGTGGGTTAATACTTATCAAGAAGTAACAGACAGTGGTAAAGTTAGGATTTATTATGAGATTAATGAAAATGGAAAATTACGTCTTGAGAAGAAAATTAATGAGTGGTTAGAATTGCAATCGGATATTCAAACATTACTAAAAAGCGGTTTGAAAGGAGACCTTCTGAATTGAGGAATAAATTGATAGGTAAAGAAAAGCAATTTTTAACAGACGTACTTAAGGAATTAAAGCAATACGATATTAGTCTAGAAGAAAGGGAAAATATTAAGCGACAAATATTAGAACATATTCAAGAATGTCGTGAACATGGAGAAGATAGTATAGATGATTTAGGTACACCTGAATTATTTGTTCAAGATTTTTTAGAAATAAATGAAATTGATTCACAAGTTAAAATGAAACAACTTCAAAATGAAAAGTGCAAATTCAACACATTTATGTTACGTGGCATATTCATCGCAATTATTACTTACCTCATCTCGCAAACTACATTTTCAATATTTTTAACTGAATCATTTAATTCAACTAATAGTAAAAATACATTTAATTATAATATTTTATATCGCATATCAGAGAATCAATGGTGGAACGCATTATTAATAATGACTAGTTTGACGCTCTCTGTAGTAGTATTTATTAGCTTAGTAAGTTATAAAAAAAGAAAGCATCTAAAGTATAATGAAGAATACAATCTATAAACTGTCTCTAATTTGTATGCTTTGTAATGTATTAATATTATGTATCACACCTCCCAAAGTTTATGCTCAGCAAAATATTAAAGTTACATTAGATAAGTATATTGAAAAATTTATAAAAGAGCAGAACATTCCGGGAGCTTCTGTTGCAATTGTACATAATAGAGATGTATTCTTCGCAAAAACAATGGGGGTTACTGGGGAATTTGAAAAAAAGGTAACTAGTAAAACACCATTTGCAATCGGCTCTATAAGTAAATCTTTAACAGCTTTAGCTATAGTGAAATTAATAGAAGATAAAAAAATAAAATTAGAGGATCCAGTTCAACGATATCTCCCTTGGTTTAAACTAAAGAATCCTCAAATATCCTCAACTATAACAATCCAACATCTACTAACTCATACAAGCGGAATCAGCACATATGAAGGCTTAGCATTATCAGATAAACAGTCCAAAAGTTCTACAGCATTAAAAGAAAATGTAATGGAGCTTTCAAATGTAAAAGTAACTGCTCCGCCAGGTGAAAAATATCAATATAGTAATGCGAATTATATTATTTTAGGTGCACTTATTGAAGAAGTCACAAATGAAACATATTCATCATATATGCAAAAGCATATTTTTCAGCCATTAAATATGAATGGCGCAGCTGCAAGTAAAGAAATTGCATATGAAAAAGGTTATTTAACAGGTTATCAGTCGTGGTTTGGCATACCAAGAAAAAGTGTAGTGTCCTATGATAATGCCGGGGCACCATATGGTTATATTACCGCGAATTTGGAAGATATGATTCAATTCATTATGTTTTTGAATCGCCAAGGAAATCCTCAATTTTTAAAGCAAGAAAACATGGATCTTTATCTTTCACCACTTTATCAAACAAATTCAGAAAAAAGTTATGGTTTTGGATTAAGAACAACAAATATAAATGAAAGTGAAACGATGATTTGGCATTCAGGATCAACGCCCGATGCTCGTGCAGAAATATTTACTTTAAATAAAAGTGGCTGGGGTGGTGTGATTTTAACAAATAAAAATCATGTATTAGAAGAAACCACACTATCAGTATTGAAAAAGGGGATTATTAGTATTTTGAATGGAGAACAACCGGTTGATATCCCTAAAAATATACCATTAACACAAATTATTTTGTTGATAGTTACACTCATACTTTTCGTAATATCAATTATGTTAATTAAAAAGTATAAACATATGAAAACTGTAAAAAAGGTAATTTGGTTATCGATAGGGGGTCTATCGCTACTATTATCTATTACATTCATCCCAATTCTTACTTATAGTACAAGTTCACCATGGCATACGATTAAAATGTTTGCGCCAGACGTAGCTTTATTTGCAAGTACTATTGTAACTTTATTAGTTGTGAACGGGCTAATTTCAATCTTTATAGCCTTAAGAAGGAAAAAAGGTATAGGTATAAAGGTAAATAATTAAAGAAATATAATTTAAGCGTTATAAACAGTTGACTCTCACACGATGTCATTGTTTAAGATAAAGTTGAGCTTCGAAGTAGATGTGAATTTTAGGAGGAAATCATGTTTAAAATAGGAGATTTTTCAAAGTTATCTTCCATTAGTATACGTATGTTGAGACACTACGATAAAGTGGAATTATTACAACCAGTAAAAGTCGATGAACAAAGTGGTTATCGATACTATGCAGCAGCACAGCTAAAGAAAGTAAATCAAATTCAAACATTAAAAGATATGGGATTTAATATTGCAACTATTAAAGAAATAGTTGCAAGTGAAAATATGGAAGTAATAAAATCGCAATTTAAAAATCGTAGTGCTCAAATAAAAGATGAAATGGATGGCCTCCAAAAACAATTACGTCTTCTTGAAGCCTCAATGAAATCGATGAGAGAGGATGTAGTTGAGATGAACTATCATGTTTCAATAAAAGAAATTCCAGAAAGAAATGTAGCTAGTGTTAGAAAGATTATTCCATCTTATAATCGCGAAGAGGATTTATGGGGTATATTAATGCAAGAAATACAAATGAAAAATATTAGTATTGCCCATCCGAGTTATAGTATTGCAGTTTTCCATGATCGTGAATACAAAGAAAATGATGTAGATGTAGAAATACAGCTAAGTATTTTAGAGAAACAAAAAAATACAAAAGACGTTACATTTAAAAATGTAAAATCAACCAATGTAGCTTCCATAACGGTTAATGGAAGTTATGAACAAATGACAGCTGTAAATGAAGCTGCGGCAAAATGGATTGAGACAGAAGGTTACGAATTAGCAGGCCCAATGTTTAATATTTATCATGTGAGCCCAGCGATGGAATCGGATCCTAATAAGTGGGTTACAGAAGTTTGTTATCCAGTAAAATGATGATAAAGAAAAAAGGCATTATGATATGCCTTTTTTCTTTATAAACTTATCCGTAATTAAAATTAACCAATCATATATAATTATCTTTCCTTCTATTATAGTTTTCTTATCGGACTATATAGTGCAATAAAAACTTCAAGTAGCTTCGTGAAAGCAGCTAAAGCAAATACATACACTGGATCATAAGCTGAAAGAATGCCTCCTACTAATGCTCCGAGTGGCATAGCTAATCGTGTAAGTACACGTGAAAACCCTAAAACTCTTCCTTGCATATTTGATGGAACTGTTTCCTGGCGAACCGTGGCTACAATTGTATTCCATGCAATATTGCAAGTCATTGCAATACCGAAAGCAATTCCAGGAGCGAACCAATATGTATTCCAAAGTGGAAAAGTTAAGCCAATTGCTCCAACAAATAGGAGTAAAGGAATTAGTATGCCGCGCTGCAACCTCTTTTCTAAAGGAACTGCAATAAAGCTTCCTAAAAGACCACCTATTCCAATTAATGAATAATTAACCCCACTTTGTTCTGGGGTAAGTTGTAATGTGGATAATAAATAATACATGAATATACCTAAAACTGCACTTGCTCCAAAGTTTCCTATCATAGCTTGAAAAGATAAAGCTAAATTTAAGCGGTCATTTTTAAGCCATTTAAATCCATTAACCAAATCAGATAGTACATTTTGAAGTGTATTTTTATCTTCGCATTTCTTGTTTACGGTTTTCATAGACGGTAATAATATCACAGCAACTAATGTTGCAATAAATGAAAGAACATTAATCCAAAGCAACTGAAAGCCCCCAATAAAAGAAATGAAAACCCCAGCTATCATTGGACCAAATAAACTAGCCAATTGATTAACCATTTGATAGAAAGAATTGGCCTTCGTTAAGGATGCTCCAGCAATTTGCGGAATGACTGTAACAGTTGTTACATCGAAAAGCATGGACATAACTGCTAGGATAAAAGTAATTACGTATAAATGCCAGATTTCTAATAGATGTAATGAATGTAGTATTGGAACAAGACTTACTAAAATAATATTAGTAATATCCGCTACCAAAAGTAACTTTTTTCGATCATAACGATCAATTATTACACCAACTAAAGGGCCAAATAAAACGATTGGCAATACGTTAATAGCAAATAAAGAACTCATAATTACAGCTGAACCGGTTAATTGATAGGCAATCCAAGGTAACGCAAAAGTATACAATGAGTCCCCAATTCGTGAAATGAGTAAACCAAAAATAAAAATCTTGTATTCTTTAGAAAAAGTCGTCTTTACGGTAAGGCTACGTTCTTGTATAGGTTTCACACTGTTTATACCACCTTTATGATAGAGGAATTTGAAAATCATCCGTCCAATACTTGTTATATATATAATTCTGTAATTTTTTGGTGAATCCTACTTTTTGCATGTATTTTAAGGAGGAAATAAAAATGAAGAATGTAAAAGCAGTCTGTACTGTTTTAGATAGTATGTGTGGTTGGGGAGAGATGTAGATTATACATGTAAATAAACCATAAAAATGTTATGTAAACTGTTTGTGCATATGAAATATATTTTCCTTATAATTTGTATTTTATAATATATAATAGAAAGTAAGAACATTTTGGTAGTTATTGAATGAAATTAAGAGCCTGTATTTGAAAGGAGTGATGTTTTATGAACAAACAAAAGAAAACAAAGTATGAGGTAAAAATAATTTGAGTATGCGTATCATACCTCTATAAACTACGTTCGCTCAAAGCTAGGAGCAGCGCATGATAAAAATTACAATAGGAAAAAATCAATATCCATTAACATTAGCTGAGGAACATAATTTTGATTGGTTAAAGGATGTAGAAGTATTTACTATTTTTGATCAACAAGATTCAGGTAATATTAGTTTTGGTATTATTGAAAATGGACATCGTTACTTTTTGAAGTATGCCGGTGCACGTAATTTAGAGTACAAAGGTAATGTAGCGGATGCAATTCAACGATTAATGAAAGCAAAAGAAATATATGAACAAATTCAACATCCTTTACTAGTTCCATATATTAATTGTATTCAAATGCAAAATGGGTTTTGTTTAAAGTTTCATTGGATAGATGGGGAATGCATGCACAATCATTGGGATTTTACTCCGTTTGAAAAGCACCATTCACCAAATTCACCTTTTGTTAAGTTAAGACAATTATCCGTGATGGAGAGGCTTAACATATTGACTCAGATTTTTGAGTTTGCAACCTATGTGGAGTCACTAGGCTATGTCATGGTTGATTTTTATGACGGTAGTATTTTATATAATTTCGAGCAATCAAAATTGATGATTTGTGATATTGATTTTTTTCAAAAAGCACCAGTGTTTAATGAAATTGGGGATAATTTTTGGGGTACAGCTCGCTTTAAAGCACCGGAGGAATATGAACTACATGCACAAATTACCAGCGAAACGAATGTGTACGTATTAGCCGGAATTGCTTTTGCCTTTATCGGCGGAAAAAATGATAAAAGCTATGAAAAATGGGAGAGCACACAAGAATTATATAATATATGTAAAAAAGCGCTACATAAAGAAAAAAGTAATAGATATCGCACTATTCAAGCATTTTATGAAGCTTGGCTTTCATATATAGAATAAATAATTGATGATTCATTTTAATTTATATGTAATAACAAAGGGGAACACATAAAATGAACGAATTAGAGTACAAAAACTTTTATGATAAAGTAGGAAGACTAAATGGATGGGATTTTAGTAAGATAAAATGTGAAACTGTAGGAGATTCATGGGACTTTTATAGAGAGGTAAAAGAAAGATGCAAACCATCACATATTTTACTTGATGTTGGTACAGGCGGAGGAGAAAATGTACTTCATATAGCATCATCAGCTAAATCTTTAATTGGAATAGATAATTCTAACGGAATGATTGAAAAAGCACATTCCAATTTGAGAAAATCAGGTGTACAAAATGTTGAGTTTCTGCAAATGGATTCTGAAGCTTTAACGTTTCCACATGTTTATTTTGATATTGTTTCAAGTAGTCACGCACCGTTTATAGCATCTGAGTTGGCAAAAGTGATGAAACAAGGAGCTTTTTTCTTAACGCAACAAGTTTGCGAACATGATAAATTGAATCTTAAAGAAGCATTTGGAAGAGGACAATGCTTAGGTGAAAGAGATGGTACATTAAAAGAAAAGTATATGAGTGAACTTATTAGTGCAGGATTTGAACTCGTGCAAGTACGTGAATATGATGTTACTGATTATTACAGTACGCCTGAGGATCTTATTTTCTTATTAAAACATACGCCTATAATTCCTAATTTTGGAGAAGAGGAAGAGGATTTTACTATTTTACAAAAGTTCATTGATGCAAATAGTTCTGAAAAAGGGATCCGTACGAATTCAAAAAGGTTTATGATTATTGCTGTAAAATCTTAATGTATTTTATTGTAAAAGCTGCTTTTCGTTTAAGAAAGGCAGCTTTCTTATATAGAAACAATGCAGGGGAAACTTGAAAAAATAAAAATAAGTAAAGTGTTAATCAAAAAATGAAATATGGTGGATAATTGTTTTGAAACATTACTGTACGCACACTGAAAGAAGCTAACATATTCATACTAAAGTTGTAGTCTTTATATGAAAAATCCATCCTTCCGTTTGATTTTATCTATTTATAAGTGTAATACAATACAAATAGATAGTATGAAATAGGGGGATGTAAAATGATTACACATATTTCTGATATAAAATTACAAACTGTTTCCATAGAAGGGGTAAAACAAGTTTATAGGGACGTATTATCTTTTCCAATAAAAAAAGAAACAGCATCCTACATTCAATTTGAAGTAACACCGTATACAACAATTAGTTTTCAAGAAGTGTATGAGCCAATTGCACCTGCGCACTTCGCCTTTGAAATTTCATATTCAAAATTTCATGAAACAGCAAAATGGCTTGAAAAGTCTGGGTTACTTATTGTGAAATGGAAAGATGGAAATACAATTGGTGAGGAGAACGAGCTATTCAATTTATACTTTAAAGACGGAGATGGAAATCTACTCGAAATTATCGCACATAGTTATGTTAAGGAGGATGTATTAGTATCGCAGTCACCTTTAAACATTTTATATATAAGGGAAATTGGTCTTCCTGTTAAAAGTGTACCTATTTTTAGGGAATGGCTGAAATCAAATTTAAATATGAAAACGATGGAAGACGGGGATATTTTTAACTTTGTAGTTGGCGGCACTGCATATATCGTCGCAACTTGGTGGCAGCGACCTTGGATCCCGATTGCGATGAAAGCTTTACCACCGAAAGTACATGTTTCTTTTGGAACACCAGACGTCGCATTTTTACAGCGAATCCAAAATAACTTTAAGAAAAATAGTGTACTATTTGAATGTAAACGTAATGAAGTATCATTTATTGAGCAAGGATATACATTTTCAATTGTGCATACATCAGAGTTTCATTCTGATATTCCTAAACAATTAAACTTACCGCTTTCTATTTAATGATGGAAAGCGGTAAGTTTTTTTATATTTTCGTGGAGAAGGGTTTCAGCATAATTACACTGAATTTATAGAGGAGTATAATGTATTAGCTTAATTTATAGTAAGGAGAGAAATGAATTGAATCTAGGAAATCCGATAGCAAAAGGGAACACAGCGGAAATTTATCTATATGATAATAAGATTATGAAATTATTTAAAGATTACCTCCCAAATACAGAGTCTATGAATGAAGCAAAAAAACAAAAATATGCTTATTCATGCGGGCTGCCAGTTCCAAACGTATTTGAAGTGACAAAGATACAAAATAGACAGGCAATTATTATGGAATACGTAAAAGGGGACAGTATTGGTGATCTCCTACTTAATAATCTAAATGAGGCAGAGTATTATATAAATATTTGTGTGAATGAACAAAAAAAGATTCATGCTATACATGTGAATACAGATGAAATGGAAGCAATGGGGGAAAGGCTAGAGCGTCAAATTAAATCTGTACATAAATTGGATGAAAAACAAAAGGAAAGTATATTGAATAAGTTACATTCAATCAAATTTGATCCTAGATTATGCCATGGCGATTTCCATCCATTTAATCTAATTTTAAGTGAAAAGAATGTAAGTATTATAGACTGGGTAGATGCTAGTTCAGGTGACATTCGCGCAGATTTGTTTCGGACATACTTGTTGTACTCACAATCCTCGGTAGAATTAGCTGAAAAGTATTTGCATATTTATTGCAGAAATACTGGATTATCGAGAGATGAGATTTTTCAATGGGCACCTATTATTATTGCGGCTAGAATATCTGAAAATGTAACTGCTACAAACATTGAATATTTAAATGATTTGGTAGCGCAGTATTGTAATTAAAGAAGAGCTCTTCCTAAATTCATTTTTTATTATATCCGTTCTAACAATGCAAATGGATGAGTAAGGTTATTGAGATTTGTAATTGGGTATTACATTTGTAAAGAAGGAGTCCATTTTATGAAAACTGGTGAACCAATTTCAATGCATACTGAATTTGAGCAAGTTGCTCCAGCACTACAGCTTTTGAAACTATATAAGCGTTTCGGAGAATTTATTGCAGTTAATCATATTGATTTAGTTGTGCCAAGAGGATCTTTTTACGGAGTTGTTGGGCCTAATGGAGCAGGGAAAACTACATCTTTATCGATGGCCGTTGGTTTGTTACGACCAGATAGTGGGAGCGCAAAAGTTTTTGGAATTGATGTTTGGGGTAATCCAAAACAAGCTAAAACATTGATTGGGGTATTACCAGATGGGTTAGCTTTACCGGAAAGACTTACTGGTCGCGAATTATTAACATATATGGGATTGTTAAGAGGAATGAGTGCTAAGGAAGTTGCTCAGCGGACAGAAGAATTACTTACAATATTAGAGTTAAATAATACTGAGGGGACTTTAGTTATTAATTATTCTACTGGTATGCGCAAGAAAATTGGCCTTGCACTTGCACTTCTTCATGCGCCGAAATTACTCGTTCTCGACGAACCGTTTGAAGCGGTAGACCCTATTTCTGCAGCTACTATCAAAAAGATTTTACAGAAATTTGTTAGTTCGGGTGGTTCTGTAGTATTTTCTAGTCACGTCATGGCGTTAGTTGAACAACTTTGTGATCACGTTGCAATTATTTCAAAAGGTAGAGTGGTTTCTTCAGGAACAATGGGAGAGGTTTGCGGTGAAGAAACCCTCGAAGACATTTTCGTTCAGTTAGTAGGGATTCCTGCTGTTAAAGGAGAGGAACTGTCTTGGTTAGTGTTTTGATTCGAATGAAGTTATCTATCCTTAAAAATTCAATGAATAGTGGTAAAGCAGTTCTTTTCATTGTTACAGGAATAGTTGGCTTATTAATTGCAATTGGAACCATGCTGGTTTTTTCTTTTTATCCTACGGAACAGAACGTTTCACAAAGTATTCTATACATTACATTTGCTCTGTGGACAGTAGGGTGGGTTTTGGGTCCAATTATCGCTGGGGGAGATGGAATATTACGTTCTGAATATTTCGTGTTGCTTCCATTTACTTCTTATAAACTTGCTAGGGCGTTACTTTTTGTAGCTTTTATAGGATTAGGACCAATCGTTAGTTTAATAGCCTTCATAGGACTATTCATTTACGCAGCTAGGGTTAGCTTATCTGCAACTATAGTTGCAATTCCAGCAATTATTTTACAGTTAATTTTTGTGGTGTTGTTATCGAAAGTAGTAGTTAGTATTATTGGTGAGACGTTGAAATCAAGGATTGGAATGGAAGTGGGAGCAATGCTCTTTGGTTTCATTATAGCGTTTCTAAATGTGGGCTGGTATGTACTTCCTGCTATTAATAAGATGACACTTAGTGATTCAACTTTACTTTACATGTTTCCGTCTAGTTGGGCGATACTCGCTGTAGAGTATGCGATTCAATCCAATTGGTTATTAGTTCTTGTTTTTTTAATTGTTCTAACAATATTATGTGGATTGCTGTTTTTTATATGGGCTACATTATTAATGAAAAGTACAGAAACTAAGAAAATCGAAGGAAGGATTACTACTAATAAACATAGAAAAGCTTTACGTTTCTTTTCAGAAACGAAAATTGGAGCAACAATTACGAAAGAATTAAAAAGTTGGAGAAGAGATCCACAACGTGGTCGTTTCCTCCGAATGGGTATTTGGATAGGGGTATTTTATGGTATTTTAGTTACAAGTGCTAATATATCGTACTTAATGCCTTGGGCAGGGATAATTATGATTGTATTCACAAGTATGTTTTCCTGTAATATATATGGTTTTGATGGGAGTGCATTATGGTTAACTTTGACAACACCTGACGCAGAACGAATTGATGTGCGTGGTCGTCAATTTGCATGGTTGATAGCAGTTGGTCCAATTGCAATTTTAGCAACAATTATTTTCACAATTTCTAGCGGGCTTACTTTCATTTATCCTTGGGTATTTACAGTAATACCAGCATTACTTGGTGGAGCTGCAGGTCTAATTATGTTATTTTCTGTATTTAACGTAGTACCGATAACTGATCCTCATCGCCGCGGGAGAGGATCAGTTATCTCAGGTGATGATATGAATGCGAGTAAAATGTTTATAACAACGTGGTTAATGATGGTGATGGTAATGGCAACAACTATACCCGCTTTGTTAGTTGTATGGCTTGGGACATTACTACATGTACAGTTCTTACAATGGCTAGGTGTGTTGACTGGCATTTGTACAGGAATGTTTTTTGCTTGGTGGTTTGGGCGAATTGCTTACTTAAAAATTGAAAAAAGTGGATCTGAATTGCTATTTGAAATGAAGAATGGCATGAAAATATTGCGTGATGATAACAAAAAGAAAGATAACAGAAAAGCGGTTGAATTACCTAAGAAAAAACTAGCTATTGTTGTTCTTTTAGTATTTATGGGTATCTTTTTTTTGATACATCAAAGTGTAGTCCCGTTAATTTTTGAGATATTTAGTATAGATGATAAAGTTCGTCTTTTCTTTCTACCACGCTATGTTCCACATATTGTTCGTATTCCTATAATCATCCTATTTGCTATATTAGGTATAGCATCTTTGTATAAAGCAATTTTAATTAAGAAAAAACATGGAAAGGAACATCGATTTATAAAAGACGAAATGTAGAATACCATTTAAAATAATTTAGTAATTATAGGATGTTGTTCAACTATCATTACCATGTAGTTGAACAACACTTCTGTTAAATATTAATGAGAGAACGATTAGTTTCGATCTTCATCCTATAAAGGTTCATTATCCGTACTTGTTCCTCAGTTAATTCTTCTTTATCCCAATACATATGCATTAAGCTATATTCAAAAATCCCCTTTAATTTAATAAACATAGGCAACTGGTCTATCATCTCTTTAGGTAGTTCATTTTCTTTTTGATATCCTTCAAATAGTGCTTTTGTAATAGAATACTCATAGTCAACGATATTCCCATTTCCAGCAAATGAATATTCTATCGCACTATAAATAGGAACTGCTAAATCAAATATGTAAAAATGTTTTTCACAGTCTTGAAAATCAATCATTGTTAAGTTTGAATTGTTTTCAACTAAAATATTTTCTAACCATAAATCACCGTGGATTAAGCCGTAATTCGAAGTAGATTTTTCTAGCCCTTTTATAGAAGTTAAAACGTCAGATGCAATTTCTCTTATAGTAGTTTCTTCTTTAGGGATATACTTAAGAAAATTATATTCTTCATTTTCATACCAATCGTTTATATGTTTAACTGGTTTAGTCTTTTCAAAGCTTTTAGAAATACGATGTAATTTTCCAATTTGTTTACCAAGCTTTTTAAATATATTAGAATCCCATTCGCACCTTGGTAAATGTATACCTGGAGCTGCTTTATATAATACGGCAAAAATCTCTTTATCTAATGTTAACTTTTCTACAAAATTCCCTTGCAATGAAGGGACGATTGGTGGAACAGCTAAACTGTTTTGGTATAAAAAATTCGTATATGTAACTTCTTCTAATTGTTCTTCATACGTTTTATAGTTTGTAACTCTAATGAAGTATGTACCTTGTTCAGTGAGACATTTATACATTTCATTTGTTATTGGTTGAATGTTAATAAAATTCAACGGATATAGTTCATTTATGAATTGAAGTATTTCTTTTTCTAGTTTGTTCATTGTAACGTCCTTTCTAAATTTTTATTTTTTATTAGAGAATTAAAAGAATCTTATTTTACATCATATTTCATTTTTGAAATCCTTTAAAATGAAATATGATGTAAATCGACCTTTAATAATTAGTTAGATCTTACCAGCATACGAATGAACACTAAATTGAAAAATGAATAGAAGGTATGTCAAAATAAGATAGATAACAAATATAAAATTAATACACTTACAGAATGGCTCATGTTATTAAACACAAGAAATATCAAAAGAATGAAACGCATTTCTCTTATACTTTTTATAAGGAGTGAAGGAAATGAATGAACATATACAGCAGATGATTGATTGGATTGAGCGCAATTTGAAAAAAGGATTTTCATTAGATGAATTATCTCGTTACATGGGGTATTCTCCTTATTATTGCTCTTTTAAGTTTCATCAAGTAACAGGTTTCAGTATTAGACGCTATATTCTTCTTAGAAGATTATATTTATCTACAGAAGATTTAAAGAATAGTAGGAAAATAATTGAAATCGCATTGGATTACGATTACTCTTCCCAAGAAGCTTATAGTAGAGCTTTTAAAAATGTTTTAGGAATAAATCCAAGAGAATACCAACTTAACAAAATGCCTATTCAATCATTTGTTAAACTCAACTTAAATAAAGAAGGGGTGTTTACTATGAATAATTCTAGAAGAATAGAGGTTGAACAGTTACGAAATAGGAAGAGTGAGCTATTTGATAAAGAGGTACTTAACATATTAAATGGTCAAGTTATGTATGAAGAATTTAAAAATAAAAAGCTAATGGGTGATTCTGATTATGCCCCATTTAATGAAGCGATGTGCGTAAACCGAGTTACTACACGAGTTTTTGATGAAGAATTTATTAAGACAAGGGCAACAGGACATAACAGTTCAGTAGAAAGTTACACAAAAAAGGTTATAGATCCATTAAAGAAACTTTTTACGAAAGAGTACAAATGTATTGTTTTATGGTTTGGTGAAGATATGTTTTGTCAAATGAACTTACTTACAATACTTTCATACCTTGAACATTCTCGTTATGAGGGGAAGGTATACTTAAATAGCTTCAGAGAAGATGAATTTAAAGTAAGTCAAACTGAAATGAAGTTAGGTAACTATCATTATGTATATAAAGAAGTGTTGGTGAATTATAAAAAACCATCTATTGAATTAATGCCAATAATGTATCAGTCTATAGATTTATATTTAGAAATGCTAAAAGAAGACAATGCTGTAATGAAATTTATCTTTAAAAATAAAGACGAATCAACTCAAGAATTATTAACGAAGTTGTTTCAAGTTTTTCCAACAATTGGATATGGAGATACTCAGTACATAGAATTGATTAATAAAATAAAGAAGAAAACTACACCTAAAATATAGGTGTAGTTTTCTTCTTATAATTGCTCAAGTAATTCTAATTCTTTTTCTACAAATGCCATTAATTCTTTAATTGTTTCGCCAGAAAAATCAAAACGAATTCCAGCTGCTTCATACACTTCTTTTATAGATTGCGAGCTTCCTAGTGATAATGCCTTTTTATAATTTTCTAGTGCTTGCTTTGGATCCTCTTTATATTGTTTATACATTTGTAATGCACCCAGTTGGGCGATCGCATATTCAATATAATAAAATGGTACTTCAAAAATATGGAGTACAGGTAACCAACTCGTTGCTATCCAGTTTTCGTAGCCATCAATATGTATGACGCTAGACTGATAATGTTTTTGAAGTTGTAAGTATTTTTCATTTCTTTCTTCAGAAGTATGACTTGGATTTTCATACAGCCAGTGTTGAAATTGATCGACAATAAGCATAATAGGTAAATATGAAATAACATCTTTAAAGAAGTTAATTTTTGCTTGTTTTAAATCTTTTTTGTCTGTATAGAAGGTATCCCAATAATTAAGCGAGAATAACTCCATTGTCATACTGGCTAGTTCAGCTGTTTCAGCTGGAATTTCTATATACTGTCGTAATTTTAATGATTTTATGAGTTCGTTATGAATACTATGACCCATTTCATGTATAAAAGTGATAATATCATCTTGTGTATAATTTAAGTTCATAAAAATAAATGATAATTGTGAAGCTGGTAAGTACTCACAAAAGCCTCCAGCTGCTTTTCCTTTGCGGCTTGTTAAATTAAGACAATCGTGTTTATACATTCGGTTTAATAGTGTTGAAAATTCAGCATCTAGTTTATTAAAGATATGAGTGCTCTTTTCAATTAAATCATTTTCATTTGCAATGGGTTTAAGGATCTTTTGATCTGGAGTTACAGCTGATACATCCCACGGGCGAAGCGTATTCACTTGTAGTTTCTCTTTTTTCTCTAGTAATATTTTATCTTTAAGAGGCACAACATACTTACGTATGGATTCAGCTAGTTCATAGCAATCTTTTGCTGAATAATCAAAACGCTCGTATTTCTTGAACATATAATCACGATAATTCTCTAGTTGAGTATTGTTTGCTTTTTGATGGCGAATTTCAATTAATTGATTTAATATGTTTTGGAGTTCTTTTTCAACAGATAAAAATTGTTCAGAAATAATGGTTTTTGCCTTTTTACGGGTGTCACGATTCGAATCTTGTAAATAGGATTGTAATTCTGTTATCGTTTTTTCTTCTCCGTCCCAAATTCCAATTAATCCTCCTGTGATTTCAAAGTACTCTGTGATTAATTTGTCTTCTTTTATTTCTAATTCGATATTTTCCTCACAAAATAACTTTTGAGCATTTTTTATTTTTGCATCCAATAAACCATATACGTTAGAATCTAATTCCATTCGAAATGGTGACTCTAAATATTTATTATCCAATAAATTTTGGTACCGCTTTAAAAGTGGCTTTACAAATTGTTGATCATGTTCAAAAGTATCTTTTATTTCTTCATCATCCGTATTACATTGAAAGGCGATATAATGTGATCTTAATTGTTCTTCGATTTCCCAAATCACTTTTGACTGCTCTTTTAACCAATTTTCAAGGTCTAGTTTTGAAGAAATCATTTTATTTAATAAAGTCGAAAGCGTTTTTTCCAATTGTAGTACATTACTAATATCAATCGTATTTACACGTTGCATTATATATCCCTCACTTTTTATTTATTCATGAAGATATTCTATTTATTAATTGTAATTTCCTTTTTAAGAGGAGAAAATGTGAAATAATGTTAAATTTTAAAATTATAGAAGGTATTTATATGTGAAAGTAAAAGTTTATCGTAAATGAAAATTTACGGAGGGAAGTGCAATGAAAAGAGGAAAGAAGTTGATTGTATTTTTATTTTCAATTGCTTTATTGTGTGCTTGTGAGTCTGAAATGGAAGAATCCAAAAGTGAAGATTCTATAGTTATGGATATTGCTACAGCGACAGTCAAGGAGGAATCTTTTTTTAGTGCTGCTATATGGGATGAAAAGGAAAGAATAGTAGATTTAGAGATTGCTGATAGCGAAAATGTTAACGAAATAAAAAAAGAAATTGATAAAAGATTGCAAATTCAAGGCATTATGTCTTATAAAGTAAATATATCTCAAAGAAACAAGGAGATTGTAAATGCAGAACATAGATGGGAGTTAGTTTTTGGACAGATATTTGATGACGTATTCAGAAAAAATGGATATGAAGGGTTTGGGATTCAGCAAATAAATTATAAAAAGAATCAACCTGTTACCATAGATATAAAAACTAAGATTAGCGATGATGAAGTAGGGGCGAGAGAACTTGGACAGAAAATAGAAAAAGAAGTTGAAGGTGTACTTAAAACAGAAGCAGTAAAGAAATGGATTGAAAATGATTCATATGCTATTGGGATTTACGATATAGATAATCGAAAAATTAACTAATTGAGGAATGAATGCTATATGGATGAAAAATCGATGTAATTAAATATAAAATTGCTGAAGGAGGTGTAAAATGTATAAGTATTTACGTATTTTTAATGATATAGAAAACATGATTGAACATGGAGAAATAAAAGAAGGAAAGAAATTACCGTCTATACGATCGCTTGTTACACAATATGAATGTAATAAGGCGACAGTTATACGTGCACTTCATGAATTAGAAAAGCGTCATATTATATATTCTGTCCCTCAAAGTGGTTACTACGTTGTTAAGAAATCTAGGAGTACCATAGAAAATAACGAGATAATTGATTTCGCTTCTTCAGCACCAGATCCAGATGTTTTCCCATATTTAGATTTTCAGCATTGTATGAATAAGGCAATTGATACTTATAAAAATGATTTGTTCGTATACGGAACACCGAAAGGGTTACCATCTTTAATTCCAGTCATTCAAAAACAGTTGGCAAATTATCAAGTGTTCACGAAAGAAGACAATATTTTTATAACATCAGGTGTGCAGCAGGCACTTGCAATATTAACTTCTATACCATTTCCAAATGAAAATGAAACAATATTAGTTGAACAGCCAACGTATCATTTATATATAGAATATCTAGAAATAAATAAAGTCCCTGTAATCGGTATTAAACGTACGAATGAAGGTATTGATTTAAATGAATTGGAGCGTATTTTTCGAACTGGTAAAATAAAATTCTTTTATACAATACCGAGATATCATCATCCACTTGGAACCTCTTATTCTAAAGATGAGAAAGAAAAAATAGTACTATTGGCTAAGAAATATAATGTATTTATAGTAGAAGATGATTATTTAGCAGATTTAGAAACGGATTCAAAAGCCGATCCTTTATATAGCTTGGATCATAGTAATCATGTTATATATTTGAAAAGTTATTCGAAAATTATTTTTCCAGGTTTACGAGTTGGTGTAGCAGTTATTCCACCGGTTATTTCGAGTGCTTTCCATACATATAAAAAGATTTTAGATATCGATAGCCCAATGATATCCCAAGCTGCTTTAGAAATTTATATAAAGAGTGGCATGTTCGAACGCCATAAAAATAAAATTAAATCTTCCTATAATAATAGATCTAAAAAACTAGCAGAAGCATTAGAAAGAATGCATAGTGAAAACCCGCTTTTATTCACATATAAAAAGCAAAATACAATTGGAATCCATACTTGTTTAGAAGTACATAAAACAAGTATTTCGGACATGTTGATACAAAGACTAAGTGAAATACAAATCAGTATTGATTCGATTGATAAAAATTATGTGAGAGGTTTTCCGAAACAAAGACTATTAAAGTTAAACGTATCGAATGTAAAGGAAGATAGGATTGAGGAAGGAATTCGTAAAGTGGTGGAGGAAATCAAACAAGTGGAACGTCTAAATTTTCAATTTAAAAAAGAATAAATTGAATTAGGAGGTTTGTTGTGAGACGCAAAATGATTCTCTTGTTTGTGTGTATCACTGCAATAATTGGAGCTATAGTTGTGACTAATTATTATAAAAAAGATGATCAATGCATTGCGGTTGGTAAGTATTCAAGAGGTATTATCATAGGTCAAAATAATGAACCTATATTTAATGTGAAAATTTATCCTTTTAGGCAAGAAAACTCCATCTGATTTGTGTTACGGGTGAAACCCAACAATTCAGGTGGAGATGAATTGCCGTCAGCAGGTAGGCTGAACTCTTTTGTTTCGCTCATAATAATATTTGAGGGCGAATGTTTGTTTCTTTTTTTCTTACGATATCATGTAGATAAAGAGGAAATAGATTGTAAGACAACGAAATTAGATAATGATTCTCATTCCGCTACTTGTTCCATTTCTTTCTACATATTAATTTGTCAAAAATAATTTTAATACTCCCTCTAAGAAAGGTGGTGAAAACAATGACTAGAAAGAAAGCAGTGAAAGTATTACGGAAACAAAAGAAAAGAGAAAACATGCAACGATTCACGCAGAAACAGAATATCGGACGAGCTTGTCTGACTGCAAAAGAATTCCGCTTACTACAACGCATGTCACACAGTTCAAAGGCATTGAGGAATGTTGGATTGTACACGATGAAACAAAGCTATTTGAACGATAATAAAATGGCTACTGTAAAAGAAGTGGACACTGCCATGCAAGCCGATACGAATTATTGGGGCGTTCAATCAAATTCTGTTCAAGCGATTCGTAGAGCCTTATTTACAGAAGTGAAGAGCTTTTTTAAGGCATTGGAACAGTGGAAGAAAAATCCTGAGAAGTTCACAGGTCGTCCGAAGTTTCCGAATTATTCTCGTTCCACTGACAAGCGAATCATTGAAATCTATCAAGTGCCAAAAGTGGATGAGAACGGGTATTGGATGATTCCGATGAATGTTGCATTCAGAAAAAAATTCGTTTCCATTAAAATACGTATGCCAAAAAACTTAAGAAATAAAAACATCTCCTACATTGAGATTGTACCGAAGCAAAAAGGTCGGTTCTTTGAGGTGCATTACACATATGAAATGAACGTTTCTCAAATGAAGAAACCATCCACGACCACGAGTAACGCTTTGAGTTGCGATTTAGGTGTAGACAGATTGTTAAGTTGCGTAACCAATACAGGTGATGCCTTCTTAATTGATGGAAAAAAACTAAAATCCATAAATCAATACTTCAACAAAATAATATGTAACCTCCAACAGAAAAATATGGACAATGGAATTTCAAAACGTATTGTAACGAATAAAATCGCTGCACTTTGGCATAAACGAGAAAGACAAATAAACGGTTACATTGCACAAGCGCTAGGCCTATTGTTCAAAAAAGTGAAAGAATTCGATATAGATACGGTTGTCGTAGGGTATAACGCTGGTTGGAAACAGAAATCTCATATGGGGAAAAAGAATAATCAAAAGTTTGTTCAAATCCCATTTCAAAAATTGATTGCAGCGATTGAGAATAAATGTGTAAAAGAAGGCATCCGATTTTTCAAACAAGAAGAAAGCTATACTTCAAAAGCTAGTTTTCTTGATAAGGATCCGGTTCCAGTTTGGTCTAAGGATGATAAGACACAGTATCGCTTTAGTGGCAAACGAATTACGCGTGGTCTGTATCAAAGTAAAGCAGGAACATGTATCCATGCTGATATTAATGGTGCGCTGAATATATTGAAAAAATCAGGAGTTGTAGAACTGGATGAAAATCTGAAAGTGAAAACGCAGATTCTATTAGAAGTGCAAAAACGTAAGGCTATTGCCTCACGCATAGCTTAGTGGGTGCGTCAACCATCCATGTGTACGCGGCTTGTCGGGGCTTGTAGCACACGCCGGAGTCATCTGAGTGGTGGCTTCTTCCATAAGGGAGAACCGCTCTTTTTCGAAAGGGTGGTGCAAGTGGGAAAACAATCGTTCGTTGTCAGTACCAACCAAAAACAGACTTGGGGTGTTACCATAAGGTAGCATGAATGCTAGAGCGTCAAACTGTCTAGCGATAGACGAAAAGACCTAGTGTTCGAACTCAAGCCCCCACTGAAAGGTTTTATCTCAGTGGGGGTAGTTGACGAAGGTTCTATTAAAGGTAAGGAACGCAATATTTCAAATGCAGAAGGTGAATTTGAAATACTAGATGGGGTATGTGGTGAGATTGTTTTACAATTCGTTACTCCAGATGGAGAGATCTATACGAGGAAATATGATAGGAAGCATCATATACCAAAAGTTATAAAGCTTAAGTAGAAACATAAAGGTGAATAAGATGAAACCATTACGGAAAAAGTAGCAGTTGTGGTCGGAGCAACTATATATGTAACTGGATAATTATATATTTTTTAAGAGCACTCTTAGCAAAGGGTGCTCTTTTTCATCATAAATATTTACTTAGCATCTTTTTAAAGTGATTTTTATCATAATTTACATATTGTGTAGCTGTATTTCGTATTGGATCTCCCGCGTAAAATCTTTCGTATAATTCGTGTCTTGATCCTAATGGGCTTCCAATAATATCCCAGGCTAACTTAAATAATTTTGTGCGTTGTTCGGCATCTATATTTGTTCCTTTAAAGTGCTTTTTTAATAAATCAGCTATTGGACTCTGGAAATCAATCGAGCTTGAAGGAAGTTGAATGAAGCCACCTGCTCCAATTAATTGTAAAATTTCTATTGCGCGGGGATAATATTTAGAACCAAGATTCCTTGCAGTTTCGATATATTTAAAGTTTGGTAAATAAGTTTTTGTTTCATTTGTACTACCTTCAACTTCTGCAGCAATTAAAAGTGCGCGAATTGTTTCGATTTGCATAATTAATTCTCCAAGTTTTTCTTGAACATGCAAATAAGTATGAGCTCCAATTGCTTCAGCAATTTCAAAAGCAATCGCAGTTATAAATTCTAGCTTTATTAGTAGTCGTACTATAGCTTGATGATAAGCTAAACTACTAGAAGCCGTATCGGATTTTATAGCCCATATTGCTTCTGGATTATTATAAAGTAAAACACGTTCCCAGGGGACAAATACATTATCAAAGATTAATAGTGCATCCATTTCATCGTACTGTGAGCTAATAGGGGAATCAACTGTGCTTGAAGTTGTATTTGCATATGGTTCTCTACAAACCATATGTAATCCTGGAGAATTGGCTGCCACGATAAGAAAGTGAGCTAAATCTTTTTGGGCGTCAGTCAGTTTTGTTAATGGGTAGATTAATAAATCATTTGAATAAGGAGAAGCAGTTCCTATCATTTTCGCACCACTTAAATAAATTCCATCAGAAGTTTCCTTTGTAACTCTTAGCAACCCTAAGTCATTTGCATTTAACATTGATTCTGTTGAGCGATTTATTTGTGGATCACGTTGGACCACACTTAAAAACAAGTGATTATCCCTAGCTTTTTCGTAATAAGATGCGATTTTATCTGGAAACTGTGCATCGAACTTTTTATAAAAATCTCTTGATACGTACCAGCCAGTAAGTCTCGATCTTGCGTAATCAGATAGTCTACTCATTACACCGTCTGTAGCATAACTCCATGTTTCAAATGCAGTTCTTCTCATTAATAATTCATTATAGGAATTCGGAACTAAAAATGATTTATGAACAAAGTCTTTCGTTTTTGGGCTCACATATCCAATAGAATCTCTCTGTTTGGGATCATCAAATAACGAAAATAAATTAGAAATGGTACATAGTGTCCCCGCAAAATTGTTGTCTGTAGTTACATCTACTTTTTTTCCATACAGCCAAACATTTCGACCATCTTGTAAGCTCTTTATATAGTGATCCTTTAAATTTTGCATATTTCCTCCTTTTAAAGACTACTCATATATTTGTACATCTTTTAATGGTGGTGAATATACATGGAATGTTATTGCTGTTGAATCTGTAGCATTATACATTTTATGCACAGTATCTTTTTTTACGGTGAAAATATTTCCCTCTGTAAACTCTTCAATCCGTTCGCTATTTTTTTCGTACGTAATATTTTGTAGCGTACCATTGACTATTAATATACATCCTATAGATATTCCGTGATCATGAATAAGAGTCTTTGCTTTGCTAGGGAAATTTAATACTAAAATCTCCACAAATTCAGACTTATAGATAACATTTCTTCCGTATTCAAGGTTAAGTGGTGAAGTAATAAAAGGAGATATTTTATGAAGTGTAATATTTAATGATTGAATAGCGGATATTAGATTTGCCGTATCGTAGTCACATAAGTTATGAAACGCTTTTTTTATGTTATGAATCAATTGCATGTAAAACTTCCTCCTAAGCATGTACAGTAAAAGAAAAAGTAATCTAATATTATATAGAGCGTAGTTAATTACATAATATTGTATTGAAACATTAAAAAAAAGTGACTTCTTTTACTTAGGAAGATTATTTAATTCGAAAATTATGGTAGTTAATTCCATTAACATGATATGCTTGAACTATATACTTTTTTATTGGGAAGGTGATGAAATAAATGGCAGTTCTTTTAGTGGAAAATCTATATCAAATGTCTATTGTTTTATTACTTCTATGTTCATTTTGTTTTTATAGATATTTAAAGAAAATAAAAAGGGAAAGAAAGCTTACAGGTTTTGAAATTACGATGTATATCATGACGCAACTTGCGTATTTCATTTGGGCGGCAACAACTTTTCTTAAAATGTTATCAGAATAGTTAATTTATGGTTAATTGTTTATTAGGTGCTGGGCAGAAATGTACGGTAAATAAAGGCAAAGGACAAAGATAGGCTTATAGATTAGGTAAATAAATATAGTCGGTATCTAGATCGATTACAATATCACTTATAATGTCTTTACAAAAAGAGCGGGGAAGACATTCATAATTATGTCGAACACAAAACAAATCAATGACACCACCGTTAGAAATCCCCTCATGTTTTACATTCAAATACATCCTCTTTAATTTCGTAATTGAAACGCATTGCCCAGCTACATACTCATTTATACCATATCCATCAAATTCAATTATCATATTATCACTGTTGGGTGCTAGCCAACGTTATAGCTTAAATTTTTGATGAATCTATTATACATTGTTTGAAATTTAGTGAGAATATATTTTTATAAAATGAGAGGGTTATAAATGGAACAAAATAAATTAGTTTTAGAAGGACCAAAATACCTTAAGTGGAAAACGTGTAGAGTAAAGTCTATACAGGATGATGAAATTATCGTTAAAACAATTGCAGGTGCAATAAGCATTGGAGCAGAGTTACCGCAGTATAAAGGATCCGATGTTACAGATACGAACCATTTTTATCCAAGAAAAACTGGATATGAAAGTTATGGTGAGGTTGTTCGAGTTGGGAATAAAATAACAAATTTAAAAGTAGGTGATAAAGTAGTTTCTTTTTATGGACATGAAACGATAGGAATAGTTAAGGGGCATAAAGTGATTCGAGTTCCTAATTCAATAAAACCTAAAGTTGCTTTATTATCTATTCTTTCGTGTGATGCTGCTAAAGGAGTATTAAAACTAAATATGCGACAGGATGAAAAAGTACTTATAACTGGAATGGGAGTTATTGGTTTACTCGCTTGTTATTTTTTAAAATACTATGTAGGTGTTAAGCATGTAGATGTTGTTGAACCTAATAAAAATAGAAGAGATTTTGCAAAGAATTTTGGTGCGAAAAACATATATGAATCAGAAGAACAAATAATAGAAACATATAATTACGGTTTCGAATGTTCTGCTACAAATATCGGATTTCATACATTGCAAAAAGCACTTAACAGTAATAGTGAAATATGTATACTTTCTGATGGGAATTTAGAGGAACTAACATTAATCGCTAATTTTTATGAGAAAGAACTGCGGATCATTGGTTCAAGTGACGGATATAATTATCAACAACATGCAGATTGGTTTTTTAGTCAAATAGAACAAACACCATGGATAGAAGAGATTTTTCAACATGAAATACAACATACAGGACTCATTCAATGTTTTGAGGAATTAAGTCAAGGAATAATTACCCCTTTAAAAGTATTTGTCTCATATGAATAATGAACAAAATGACCTGGTACTTGTCACATAGCCCACATATGTTTAGACACTAATATGATAGCAGAGCGCGGAGTAACATGTACGGGGATTCTTTAATAGGTACAACGGGTTGTGAAAACAGAGAATGGTTTTTGCTCTTTCATTATGTACAAATAGTATATTATCTTTCTCAGTGTACATATTAAGTAAAGTGTTTAATATCATGTACATAAAAGGCGGGGTAATATGGATGGAAAAAAGAAAAATGAAGAATTGATTAAATTTAAAAAACAATGGTTTAATGAAGATAATCAACCAGTAGCTGGTATAGAGTTAGCTTTACCACCTGATATAGGCAGCATGTTAGACTCCAAATCAGTTGATGATGAAAGTGAAGAAAGTAATAATGAATAAGTTTAATCTATATGCATCCATTCGGGTGCTTTTTCTTTTTTGACAATGGAAGATGGACCATCAAATCCTTATTGAAAAAAGGTTGATTAAAATAGGTTCTTTTTCAGTATATGTAAGTTTGATTTTTACAAAAAAATTTAATTAAAATACATTTAGAATGCTATATGAAATGGGAATGCTAGTAACATTCACCATTAAAGGATTGGGCTATTATGAATATGATTTTTGAAAGTATTATTTTAATTCTGACTGGGATTATTGCATTAAAAATGACAGGTAGTAAATCTGTTAGCCAAATGACAAGAGCTGAAATTATTATAGTAGTATCAATTGCACGTATTATTGTGGAGCCTGTATTAAGTAGGAAAGTAGGCCCATCTATATTTGCAGCTGTAATATTTGCAGGCGTCCTTCTTATCATTCATTTCTTTGAATTGAAATCAAAGAAGATGGAACAATTCCTAAATGGCAGTAGCATTATAGTAGTAGAAAATGGAGAGATTGTAAAAGAGAATTTGATGAAGGCGAAAATGTCGGAACAACAACTATATATGCAATTAAGAGAAAAAGGGATTCATGATTTAAAGAGTTTACAGCAAGTTACAGCTGAACCGAATGGACGTATTGGTTACCAATTAATAGAGAAAGCTCAACCGATAACTTTAGAAATGTTAGAAAAAGTAATAGATCAGTACAATATAAAAAGATAATTTATCTTAAGAAAAACCAATACTACAACGGAAGTATTGGTTTTTCTATTTTTTACACACTAATATAGGGTAAATAATAAGCCAATCTTAAAATTAGATATAGGCTTATTATTATGCTATATTCAATGAACTTATAGTGAATGTGGTAAAAAAATTAATTTGGCATAGGTCATAGGTAACTGCAGCACTAAAATTTATAAGTTTTTAATGTGATACTAAAAATAGGATTAGAACAAGGAGATAGAAACATAATGGAATTTTGGGAATCAAGCTTTATTGAGAAGCAAACAATGTGGGGGTTTGAACCTACAGAATCTGCAATTTTGGCAAAAGATTTTTTTCTAGAAAAGAACGTTAAGAACATATTAGTTCCGGGTATTGGATATGGTAGAAACGCAAAAGTGTTTATCGATAATGATATAAATGTAACAGGAATTGAAATTTCAAAAACAGCTATTGATTTAGCGAAACAAAACGGATTAGAAGATATTAGTATATATCACGGTTCAGTAAACGAAATGCCTTTTGATAATAAACTGTATGATGGGATATTTAGTCATGCACTTCTTCATTTGTTGAATGAACAGGAAAGAGAGAAATTTATTGAAGATTGTTATATTCTGTTAAAACCAGGCGGATATATGGTTTTTACAACTGTTTCTAAAAAAGCTCCAATGTACGGAAAAGGAAAACAGTTGGATAAAGATTATTATGAGATAATGGAAGGCGTAAAAATGTTCTTCTATGATTCTGAATCTATAAAAAAAGATTTTAATCAATATGGATTAGTACAAGTTTCGGAAATTGATGAACCAAATAAGAACATGGCAAATAAACCTTCAATCAACTTTTTAACGATAAAATGTAAGAAAGAACTATAACTAAAAGTTATTAAGAATGATTAAATATGTTTATATATTGATTATGCACAAATAAAAAGGACAAGCATATAATAGAAATACCTATTAACTTTAAGTAACCGTAACTTTCGTTAATAGGGTATCTCAAAATCCCCAAAAGAGCACTTGCGGAAACAAGTGCTCTTTTATTTTTTGTTTAATAAATATTAAAAGGTAAAAATCTCATTCAATAAAAATAAATTAGAAGGAAAGAGTCACATCTTAATTATACGATTATTTCTGAACAACAAACGTAATAGCATTTGTTTTTAATTGAATATGCCTTTCATCGCGAACAATATCATAGACTAATTCTTTTATTTCAACTTTAATTTCTTTCCATTCCTTATAAATACTTTCTAATAGATATATCATATCTTCAGTAGGAAGGTTAATTTCAATTAAAGCATCTAATTCTTCATTCGTATGTAAGTCGATTTCTTGTATGTTTGAATTAATAATTAAACAATTGATACCACCAATCTTTGTACCTTTTTTTATAGAATGGAGCACGTTTTTTAAATCTTCTTCTGATTGAACATGCTCTAAACTGGATACTGCAACGATATAATCATAAGTATTAGGTTGGATGTAATAGTTTTCAATTGCTGCTTGTTCTGTTTTAATATTATTAATTACACCATATTCTTTACTATAAGTTTGTAATTTTGTTAAAGCGGAATGAAGTAAATCCACACATGTAACAGTACCACTAGCATTTTGAATCTTTTGGGCAATTGGAATACTATTTCTTCCAACACCAGAGCCGAGATCAAGTACTTGCAAGTTGTTTTTTCCTTCAAAATAATCCATCAAATCCATAACTGTTTTAACCGGTTTGTAAAGCCAAGAACCAGTTTCAAATAGTTTGTATTGTTCATAACAAAGGTCATGATATTTCTTTTCTTCTTCTCTTATGTAATCGATACGGTTCATATTGTTTCAGCTCCAATATTTTTATTACAAAATGAATAAGTGGGGCAGCCTTTAACATTTGTTTGGATTCGAAAAATACCACCAGCATGTGGATATTTCTTTAATTCGTCATCCGTCATTCTTGTTCTGGCTGTTGTAACATATAAATCTGTTAAATTAGGCCCTCCAAATGTACACGACGTTACATATAACGCTGGAATTGGAATACTCAATATTTGTTTGCCAGTTAAAGGATTCCATCTAGTAATCTTTGAGCCTCCCCAATGCGCAATCCATAAACAACCTTCTTCATCAATTGTCATACCATCAGGTAAACCTTCATTCTCAGAGAACATGATTACATCGTTTGGATTGCAAATTTCTCCAGTACTTATATCATAATGAAAACGAACTACTTTTTTAGTAGGTGTATCAATATAGTAAAGGTATGTATGGTCAGGTGACCAAGCTATGCCATTTGATGTATTTACATGTGAAACTTTTTTCTCTACCTTTAAACTATTATTTAAACAATACAAGGAACCTGCAGCATTAATACCGTATGTATCTGTAGTACCTGCCCAAAAACGTCCTGCTGGATCGCATTTTCCATCGTTAAAACGATTATCAAATAAATGTGGTTCAGGGTCAAAAATATGTGTCAGTTTTTCTGTTTTTATATTAATAGAATAAAAGCCATTTTCCATAGCTAGGAGTAGTACGTCATCTAAATATGGAACAACACAGCCAATTTGTTGATTGAGAGCAATTACTCGGTTTGTATTAGCGGTAGGACTAAATATGCATAATTGTTTCTCTACAATATTAACCCAGTATAAAAGTTGCTTTTTTTCATCCCAGCATGGTCCTTCTGCTAAACTTGCTTTCGCATCTAAAATTAATTCTATAGTACTGTCCAAGATGTTCACCTCGCTTTATAAGATATTTATATAATTCGATAAGAATAGAGGTAAACCTTTTAATCAGAAGATATTAAGATTTGTACTATGGAAAAGTGATTTTCTCGAGTGATTAAAAAATGTATAAACATGGAGAGGAAAATGCATATGATGTTTTATGAGATTGTTTGCTTTTCTTGTAAAAATATATTTCGTGTTTATGAAGGTAGTGAAAAATATAAGCGATTTAAAGAGAAACCAAAAGGGGTATATTGCTGTGATGAGTGTAGTCACAAAATTCAATTAGAAGCGATAAAGAATTTTTTTAGATAATTATATAATTTTGTTTCGGAAAAGTTTGACAATAATAGCGTTATAAATTATCATATGAAAAAACTAATATTTAAAATGGCATGGAAGAGAAGAGTAGTTAAGAAAAGATACGTACAGAGAGCTCTGGTAGCTGAGAAAGAGCAGTATACATCTTAATGAAAAAAGACTTGGAGCTGCGCAAGGAACTAATGTATTTAGGGATGGTGCGACGGGATCTCCCGTTATAGAGATAGGGTATAAGCATATTTTGCCGTACCTGAAGAGGTTAATATGGCGACATATTGACAAACTGAGGTGGTACCGCGAAGCTAACAACTCTCGTCCTCAAGATGAATAATCTTGGGGGTGGGAGTTTTTTTATTGTATAAAACTGAAAATCTGAAAACAAAAAACAATTGAGGTGAGTAACATATGCATTGGGCGTATGAAGTAGCACACGAATTAATTAGAAAACATCCAAACAAAGAAACTTTTGTTTGCGCATCTGGAATTAGTCCATCAGGTTCTGTTCATATTGGGAACTTTCGTGAAATCGTAACGACTTATTTTGTTGTAAGGGCACTTCAAGATTTAGGGAAAAAAGCGCGTTTTATATTTTCATGGGATGATTACGACAGGTTTAGAAAAGTTCCTAAAAATATTGATCCATCTTTTATAAAGTATATCGGTATGCCATACTGTAATATACCAGATCCGTATGGATGCCATAATTCATATGCTGATCATTTTGAAAAAGAGTTTGAGGAATCTCTTCAAGCATTTGGAATTGAAGTAGAATTTATTTATCAACATGATAAATACAGGAGCGGAAGGTATAACAAAAGCATATTAGAGGCTTTGTATAAAAGAAAAGAAATATATGATATTTTAATGGATTATAAAACTGGGGAATGTAGTGAAGAAGAGCGAGAGAGCTTTTATCCAGTTACGTTCTATTGCGAGAAATGCGGGAGAGATACAACAGCGATTATGCATTTTGATGAAGTATTAAAAACAGTTCGGTATGAATGTGAATGTGGAAATCAAAATGAATTATCTATACTAAAAACAAATAATATGAAATTGAATTGGAAAATCGATTGGCTGATGAGATGGATGATAGAGGATGTTGTTTTTGAACCGGGAGGAAGAGATCATTCATCAGAAACGGGTAGTTATAATGTATCAAAAGAAATTGCGAGAAAAATATTCAATCGTGAAGCGCCCCATTACGTTGCTTACGATTTCATTGGTATTAAAGGGAATCATGAAAAAATGTCTAGTTCCTCAGGGAATAGTATTACACCTAGCGAGTTGCTAAAAGTGTATTTGCCCGAAGTGATTCTATTTATGTTTGCAAAATATAGGCCAGACGCAGCTTTTCATATCGGTCTTGATGAAGATGTGATTCGCAATTATACAGAGTATGAACGATCAAAAGATCGTTATAAAAATAAAACGCTCAAAAATGAAGATTTATTTGATGCAATTAAACTTTCTAGAGTAGATAGCGAATTGAAAGAATATCCGAAATTTAATCAAGTAGCAGGAACGTTACCGTTATTAAATTTTGATTCATCTGTTTTACAAGGTATATTAGACAAAATAGATAGGAATTATGCATTAGAGGATATGGTAGCGATAAGTAAACGTGCAGAGTATTGGGTTAGAAACTTTCAATCTGAAAAATTAATGGCGGTAAATCAAGAGAGAAATATAGAGTTTTACAACACATTAGATGAAAGACAGAAAGAATGGTTAGTAGAAGTCTGCAACATACTTCGTTCTAACAAAGATTACTCTAACTTAATGGAACAATTGTACGCGCTTTGTCATCATGAAAATAAAAAAATAATGAAAGAAAATCAAAAACAATTATTTATTATTATATATAAGCTCATTATGAATCAGTCCAGTGGCCCTCGAATACCGTTATTAATACATGTTGTAGGAGTTGAAAAGTTCATCACATTATTAGATTTTTAAAAAGCTCAAAGAAATGCAAGTACTTAAAGGGCTAAGTACTTGCATTTCAAATTCTATTACCGTGAATACATTTTCGGACATTCATCACCACTAGGTTCATAAAAACAATGACTTTTAAACTGTCCTACAAACGGCTGATTATACCATTGGGGTGGACAAGCTCCAACTGGACGGAAATACCAAAGAGCCCATCTTGCTGGCCAGCGCCATTCACCTTGTAAAACTTTTCGTGCGATTTCTTTTTCTGAATCACGAGCGCGTTGATAAAAATATCCGTATTGCACTGCTTCGAATCCACCAGGGCTTTGATATACAGCGTCACGTACGGTACGGAGTTGTTTAAAATCTAAGCAATCACAAAATACACGATTTACTACTACGCAGCCAACAAGTTGTTCACCTTGTCGACCTTCGCCTTCAGCTTCAGCACGCATTAAACGAGCTAGTAAATCAACATCGCTTTCGTTATATGGAATAAGGGGCATAGTGATACCAACTTTCTTTACCTGTCATAGTAAAGAGTGTATGTATGAAAATAAGCTAAGTGCTTTTCTATATGTAAATTCATTAATTATTAAAAGGAGCTTTTATGAAAAAAGCTAATTAGTAATTGTAGACTAATATAAAGAGGAGAGATAATATGCATCGAATTCAGAAAGACCATATCATTTACGCAATGTCACCAGAAAATCAACCATGTATGGAAGTAGAAATTGGGAGTCGCCTTATATTTGAAACATATGATTGCTTTGAAAATCAAATTGATTCTGAAGATGTTGTGTTTCAAGAATTAGATTGGAACCGGATTAATCCAGCGACTGGTCCGGTATATATTAATGGTGCAGAACCTGGGGATATATTAGTTGTTACGATTGAAAAGATAAAAATTGCAGAGCAAGGTGTTTTAACTACAGGGGTGAACCTTGGCGTAATGGGTGAAGATCTACATGAAAATACAGTGAAAATCGTCTCAATACATAATGAACATGTTTTGTTTTCAAATGAACTACAAATCCCGATTAATCCGATGATTGGTGTAATTGGAACTGCGCCGAAAGAAGAGAGCATTTCATGTGGCACACCATATGATCACGGTGGGAATATGGACTGTAAAGAGATAAAAGAAGGGACAACATTATTATTACCTGTAAATGTTCCTGGTGCTCTATTAGCATTAGGTGATTTACACGCAGCGATGGGTGATGGTGAAATTGGTGTTAGTGGAGTAGAGGTTGCTGGTGAGGTAACCGTAACAGTCCAAATTATAAGAGGGAAAAAATGGCCACTACCAATGGCTATTCAAAGAGAAAAAGTAATGACGATTGCTTCAGAAAAATTGCTAGATGATGCAGCGAATCGTGCTGTACGTAATATGGTGACATTTTTACATGAAGAATTAGAAATGTCTAAAGCTGATGCAATACTTTTATTATCAGCTGCCGGCAATTTAAAAATTTGTCAAGTGGTTGACCCGCTGAAGACTGCTCGAATGGAATTAGGGATGAATTATGTGGAGAAATTGGGGTTTACTATGAGTGAATTCCATATTAAATAAGAAATGATAGAAGAAGGATGATTTTGTATAAAAGTATCTTTTTTGATTTACGGATTATATAAAAAAAGGTAGTATTTATTTTATATAATTGAATATAAGATTGTGGGTCGAAAAAGGAGTAAACACATGGTTAAAATTATGATTGTAGAAGACGATATGAAAATTGCAGAACTATTATCAACACACGTTGCGAAATATGGGTATGAAGGAATTATTGTATCGGATTTTCATAATGTATTAAATATTTTTTTAGAAGAACAACCAGAGTTAGTTTTATTGGATATTAATTTACCGAGTTTTGATGGGTACTATTGGTGTCGTCAAATTCGTGGAGTTTCTACATGTCCGATATTATTTATTTCAGCTCGTGAAGGTACGATGGATCAAGTCATGGCGCTAGAAAACGGTGGCGATGATTTCATTTCAAAGCCATTCCATTACGAAGTTGTAATGGCTAAAATTCGAAGTCATTTAAGGCGTGCTTACGGAGATTATGCACCGAAAGTAGAAGAACGGATGGTTGAGCAACAGGGTCTTTGTTTATATCCTGAAAGGCTTGTATTGAAGCTTAAGAATCAAGAAATTGATGTAACGAGAAATGAAGCTATTTTATTAGAGATGTTAATGAAAAATTATCCGCGTGTTGTGAGTAGAGAAGTGTTATTAAATAAGTTATGGGATAGTGAATCCTATGTTGATGATAATACATTGAGTGTAAATACGACACGTGTTCGAAAAAAGTTAAAAACGTTACATATTGAGAATGCGATTGAAACAATTCGTAGTGTTGGATATAGATTGCATATTACTTGGGATACTGGTATGGAAAAATGATAAGGCTGTTTATACGTGATCATATACCACTTATTTGCTTTACAGCAATCCAACTACTAGCCATATTCCTCGTATATTGGTTTGATGGACATAACCGTATTGCGACGGCATTGTATGCAATGTTTTTAGGTGCCTTTTTTATGGTAGGCTATTTACTATTTCGTTACTATACACATCGTTCTTTTTATGAACGTTTAGCAAACCCGATGCAATCTTTAGATGAATCGGTTCAAAAATCTGATTTTGCAGCTATATCTGCTGCTCTTCAAGACTTGCTTGAGGTACAATATCGCCATTATCAAAATCAACTCCAGATACAAGAGAGAAAAAATAATGATCATTTAACTTTTATGAATCAGTGGATTCATCAAATGAAAACACCTTTATCTGTAATAGAATTAATTACACAGGATGAAGTGGATCCACGTTTTGAAAGTATAAATGAGGAAACAGATAGGCTGAAAAAGGGATTAGAGATGGCACTGTATGTCGCACGTTTAGAAGCATTTACACAAGATTTTTATGTGGAAAGAGTACAATTACATAAAATAGTGAATGATTCTGTGCATGAACATAAACGCTTCTTTATCCGAAATTTTGTATATCCAGAGCTTAAAATTGATAAGGACATTACAGTAGAAAGTGATGCGAAATGGTTACAATTTTTAATTGGACAAATACTATCAAATGCGATTAAATATTCATCTGGTAGTAGAGAGAAGATTAGAGTAAGAGCTTGTAAGGAAGGTAATAATGTTATACTTGAAATTGCCGATAATGGTGTAGGAATACCGAAGCAAGATTTACCAAGAGTGTTTAAACCTTTCTTTACAGGAGAAAATGGTAGAGATTTTAAAGAATCAACTGGAATGGGGCTATATCTCGTATGTGAAATTACGAAGCAATTAGGACATAGTGTAGAAATACATTCAGAAGTTGGTAAAGGTACGGTTGTACGAATTAAATTTTATAATGTATAAATAAGTGATCTAGGCTAAAGAACTTTGGAAATAAGTTTTTTAGCCTTATTTTATCTCGTTTTAATGGGGGCGGATTGCTCATTAAAGTCCGATTGATGAGGGATAATAATTAGTGGGTGATAAAGAAAACCCCCACTGGTTAAAGTTTAACTTTATGGCGATTATATGGAATGGTAAAAGGTCATCTTAGTATACATAATGCCACGCTAATAAATACGATTGTTAAATTAGAAGTATTTAATAAAAGTTGATGAATAGTTTTTGTAAGAAAAAAGCTATCCCTTTGAAAGAGATAGCTTCATGAATCCAGCCTATGAATAAGTGTATCAACATTAATAAGTATAATGATCAAATTCTTGATATATTTTGTGGACTATAATAGAATTAGTCTTTTGTTTTTTCATGATACAGTATTGTAATTAAGTAAACAAACTTAATAATTTATATCCAATTAATCCTAAAATAGTGATAGGAACCATCATTAAGAAAGAAGAAATTCGATTAGCATTAGAGCGTTCTAATACAAGAATCAAGATAATCCCGACTATGACTTCGGTATATCCAACAGGTAACATGTGATTATAGTCTTCAAAATTTAAAAGAATGTGAAGTCCATCCGTTACAAAAACTCCACCAATAAGTGCACTTCCTAATTTATGAAGTGGATTTGTAGTATCTTTCCATAGAAAACCTGCAATTCCAAAGATAGTTCCTCCAATGAATGCACATGTTATCCATACAGAAATAAAATAAATAGAATGAGATACATTTTTAAATATTATTGCATAACCATAGTAGCCTAGTACCATACCGAGTAGTGCAAGGATACCAGAAAGTATAGCTGTACGCTTAGAATAACTAAAGCTAGCCACAAAAAAGGATGGAACTAACCAAACGCTTCCTAGGTTAGCTAATGAATTCCAATGTCCCGGAAGTATACCTTGCCCCAATTTCGTTAGTATACCAACAAGTATCCCTACTATAATCGGGAGGATAAAAATCCTTATAAACATATTTAACTTTGTGATTTCTAATGTCCTGTCCATAAATTCAATCCTTACATTAATATTTTCTGTAAAGATATAATAGCTTATTACAAGGGAATAATCAATAAAAATTTATCGAAAAACAATAAGTGGTTATTGGATAACGAATAAGATTTTGTTTTTATATAAAATTTATTACTGGGGAAATCTAAAGGACGTATTACAATCAATGTAATTTGTGCTTATTCAACATGAAGTTAAGGAATGATAAATAAATCTAAAAGAAAGCAATCTTTTTAACGGCACATATAATTACATTTACTCATACAGTACTAGTATGGTACAATATGGTTATTAACGACGGAAAGGAATGATGGGTGGACGATGATTAACTAATCTTATTTTTAAATGTTGAAATTCAATATATTTCAATTTCTAAAAAATAGGATTAGTCTGCCCAATTTCCATACAACGGTATTGCTATTTATGTTGCGCAATAGCTTATTTGGGTATAAATATTTTAACGACTAATCCTGCCAAATTTATTTGGGAGGATTTTTTTATTCTCCCTTAATGAAAGGGATCGGTATTATGAAAGAATTATTAAAATTAAATGATGTTTATGTTGAAATAAAGGAAAATACTTTGTTAGAGAAAATGAATGTGACAGTAAGACAAGGGGATGTTATCGGATTAATCGGCAAAAATGGGGCTGGTAAATCAACGTTACTTCAATTAATAAATGGGAAGATTGAACCATCAAAAGGTACTGTTGAATGGATGCAAATGAATATGACAACAGCATATGTTGAACAAGAAAAAGAATCTTTCGTTAGTAAGGATATAATTGCAAAAGAGGCGGAACTTCTTGCGAAATGGGGTGTGCCAACGAATGATTTTCATACTTTAAGTGGTGGTGAAAAGCTAAAAGTTCGATTAGCAAAAGGATTTGCTGAAAATCCTAATGTCTTAATATTAGACGAACCGACAAATCATCTAGATGAGATGAGTACGGAATTTCTTATTAAACAAATAAAAAATATGAAAGGTACAGTTATCGTCGTATCGCATGATCGATATTTTTTAGATGTTGTCGCGACTAGAATATGGTCAATTGAGGATAAGAAATTAATTGATCATAGCGGGAATTATACGAGTTATATGAAAGCACGTGAGCATAAAAGAATGACGCAGCAGCGTGAATATGAAAAACAACAAAAAAAGATAGAACAAGTAGAAACTCATATAAAAGAATTAAGTTCATGGTCACAAAAGGCACATGCACAGTCTACAAAACAAGAAGGAGTTAAAGAATTTTATCGTGTAAAAGCGAAGCGCATGGATGCACAAGTGAAGTCAAAACGAAAGCGTCTCGAAAAAGAGCTAGAGAAAACGAAGGTAGAACGTGTGAAAGAGGAGTATTCAGTTGAATTTTCTATTCAAGCGAGTAAAAAAGTAGGGAAACGTTTTTTAGAAGTAAAACAATTGCGGAAAGAATTTAATAATCGAACATTATTTGAAAACGTTAATTTTACAATTCAGCATGGTGAGAAGGTTGCGATTATTGGGCCGAATGGTAGCGGGAAAACAACTTTACTAAAGATGATTATGGGAAACGAAACTGCTGAAGGAGAAGTATGGGTTTCACCATCAGCAAACATTGGATATTTAACACAAGAAGTATTTGATTTACCACTTGATAAAACACCAGAAGATTTATTTTATAAAGAGACATTTGAAGAAAGAGGAAAAGTCCAAAATTTAATGAAACATTTAGGATTTGAATCTTCTCAATGGACAGAGCCGATACGATATATGAGTATGGGAGAACGAGTAAAATGTAAGCTAATGGCTTATATTTTAGATGAAAAAGATGTACTTATTTTAGATGAACCAACGAATCATCTGGATTTGCCTTCACGTGAACAGCTCGAAAATACATTAGCTGAGTATAACGGAACACTCGTTATTGTTTCTCATGATCGATATTTTCTGGAGAAAACAACAAACACAAAACTTGTGTTTGTAAACAATACGATACAAAAGCAACTTGAAGAACCTACGAAAACTAGAGATGAAATTGAAGAGCTACGTTTAACGTTAGAAACAGAAAGACAAGAAGTATTAGGGAAATTAAGCTTTTTAACTTCTAAAGATAAAGAATATAAAGCACTGGATGAACGATTTAAGGAACTTACAAAGCAGATTAAGGAACTTTAATGTAAGTAAGGGGGATTAACATGGGAGAAGAGAGTTTGACTAAGTTATTTAGAATAGATTGTGGAGATCTATACCTACAAGAGTTTACGGTCAATGATGCAGAGAGTATATATCAAATAGCAAATCAACCGGACATAGAAAAATTTTTACCGGACTGGAAATCAACGAAAGAACAACGAATTGTTTGGATTGCAAATTATGAAACACCTGCAAACAAAGCGTTCCTTGATGCTGTAAGAACTACGAATAACATAGATGACCATATATTAAAGCTAGGAATATTCAAGAAATCGACTAATGAATTTGTTGGATGGTGCTGCACAGGTATGAAAGACGAACTTCCTTCACCAAATAGAGAAATTATGTATGCTGTTTCAAGTGAATATCATAATAAAGGTTATGCGACGAAAGCGACAAAAAGCTTGATTAATTATTTGTTTAAAAATACAAATGTAGATGTTCTTAACGCAATTGCAGTAATAAACAACGCACCTTCAAATAAAGTTATTGAAAAATGCGGGTTTACTTATTTGAGTCAACAGACGATAGAAAATCAAATTTATAATCATTATGTATTGAGTAAATCCGTATGGATAAAAAATAGTGCTCTTTAAAAGGAGCGAGAATGCAAAAAAAGCTTAGAGCTAAAACTCTAAGCTTTTTTACATTTTGTGCTTTTCACCAAAAACAGATGTATCAAGTTGTACAAGCAAGAACCATTTTATAAACAACATATTCGAAAAGGGGTTTGGAAAATTTTGTCGAATATATTCATCTGTGAAAACACTAAATTTTTACTCGAATTATTCTGTAAATGAATTACTTTAAGCTTTAATAAAAGCATAAAGGGAAAAAAGAGTTTGTAACTAAAATTAACGGTAAAGTTTTAGTGGAGTACATTTCTTAAAGTATGAAATAGTTTTAAAGAGGGGGAGAAAGCGTATTATAATTTGGTTTCGTAACTTACCACAAATAAGTATGGATTTATCAGAATGGAATCCTTTTATACAGAATAATTGGCATAGGAAACATTATATGAAGTTTGTATATGTACTTCAAATCATTATTTTTCTAATTCCGAATTATTTTGGAGCAAGTTTCACTGATCTTAATATATTTTATCTTATTATCATAGGCATTTTGGTCTTCATTATTCATGAATGTCTACATATTATTGTCATAAATAATAAAGGTGATATTAGCTTAACCCGTAGTGGAGTATTTTTTTGGCTAAATACGAATGCAATTCTATCCAAAGCGAGATTTTGGACCTTTATGAGTTTACCTATTATTGTACTATCGGTCATTCCGGCCATTATATCATCTTTTGTATCAGGCAATATTAAATCAATTTTATTATTTGTATGTTGGATAAATTCAATAATTTCTGCTTCAGATATATACAATTCTTTGTTAATTGCAATGAAACCGAAGCACTCAATTTTTTGTAGAGGGTATTATAAAGTGAAAGAGAATTAAAATGGTGAGTCAAATACATTTCAATTAAAGGCGTAAGTTAAAAATATAACTTTGGGAAGGAAAAGATCGATAAAGTAATCGGTCTTTTCTTTTTCGTATAATAAAGATAGGATATTGTATTTCCTCCCACTATACAATTATTATAAGATAGTTATGCGTTAATTTTAATTTGTAAATAGTATTATTATCAGTTTTTTTAGAAATCTTACAAGCGTGTAAGATAAATGAAAGATGAATCAATATGAGCTATAAGAGAATTCATTTACACTCATTGTGAGAAGTGCAAATGAAGGGAGAATAGAAATGGAAATTTTACATGCGAAAAATATTAGTAAAGTATATAAAGGGAAACTACCTTTTAAAGCATTAGTAGATATTGATTTATCAATTCAAGAAGGTGAATTTATAGGGATCATGGGGCCATCTGGTAGCGGGAAAACAACGTTATTAAATATGGTATCTACTATCGACTCTCCAACATCGGGAGAAATAGTAATAAATGGTACGAATCCTTTCCAGTTATCATCTGAAGATTTGGCTTTATTCCGTAGAAAACAATTAGGATTTGTATTCCAATCATTTAATTTACTTAGTACGCTTACAGTGAAGGAAAATATCGTATTACCGATGACATTAGATGGTGTTTCTGTGCAAGAAATGAATAAACGAGTAGAAGAAATTGCAGAGAAATTAAATATTACAGATATATTGAATAAAAGAACGTTTGAAATTTCAGGGGGACAAGCTCAAAGAACAGCAATTGCTCGTGCAATTGTTCATAAACCGCAATTATTACTTGCTGATGAACCGACCGGGAATTTAGACTCTAAATCTTCAAATGATGTAATGGAGATGCTGGATACGCTTAATAAGGAAGAAAAGGCAACGATGATGTTAGTTACACATGATCCGTATGCAGCTAGTTTTTGTAGCCGAGTAATCTTCATTAAAGATGGTCAACTATATAACGAAATTTATCGTGGTGAAAGTCGGCAAACCTTTTATCAAAAGATTATGGATGTCCTTTCTTTGTTAGGAGGGAAAAGGCATGACTTTTCGTCAGTTCGCATTTAATAATATTTTTCGAAATAAGCGTACATATGCTGCCCATTTTTTAAGTAGTGCATTTTCGATTATGATTTTCTTTACATATGCCCTTTTATTATTCCATCCTGATTTACAGGGGGAGTTGAAATCGACAAGTAAAACAATAAGTACATTTGGTACATTAGGATTTCAAATATCCCAAGGTTTGATTTTTGTTTTTTCATTTTTCTTTATTTTATATTCAGTGAGCTCGTTTTTAAAAACGCGTAAGAAAGAATTTGGCATTTTAATGATGCAAGGTATGTCAATGAGACAGCTTAAGCAGTTATTGTTAATTGAAAATATGTTAATCGGACTTGGTTCGATTTGTATTGGGATCCTCATTGGCCTCATATTTTCTAAACTAGTTTTACTAATCAGTGCCAGTGTATTAATGATTAGTAATGGTTTACCTTTTTATATACCAGTGCAGGCTGTATTATTAACAGTTTTCACGTTTCTTGTCTTATTTTTAATCGTTTCGTTAGTTACATTTAAAACGGTTAAAGTAACCGAACTTGTGGAACTTATTCAAGCTGGAGAAAAGCCAAAGCCTGAACCGAAAGCTTCAATAATATTATCGTTACTTTCTTTAATTAGTATAGGGTATGGATATATTTCAGTATTTCGCTTTATTCAAAATCATAGTTTTATCATGCTCGTAATGGGTGTGCTCTTAGTAATTATAGGAACGTACTTTTTATATACACAATGTAGCGTTTATATATTGCATCTTGCGAAAAGGAGTGAATTTTTCTTTTTAAAGAGAACAAATATATTAACGTTTTCAGAATTAATTTACCGTATGAAAGATAATGCAACTATGTTTTTTATAGTGTCTATTATTTCAGCAGTTGCTTTTACAGCAATTGGAACTACAGCTGCTATTGGGAATAAAGAATTGGTAAGAATGACAAACCCATATACGTTTCTTTATATAGGTCCTGAAAAAGACAAAATGGTGGATAAACATCTATCTATTATAAAAAAACATCTTGCTGATGCGAATATTCCATATCGAACAGCTTCATCTTCTTATAAATATACAGAAAGTAATGTATATGTAATGAAGTTAAGTGAATATAACGAACTTGCGAGAGCACTAGGATATCAACAAGAAACAATTGAAAAAGAAGATGAAATATTACTAATCCCTGGAATGGTATCACAAAAACAAGAATTTAAAAATGGTGATTATAAAAAGAATATTGAAGTCATTGAAGGAGATTGGATAAAGACATTTCGTGTGAAAAAAGCTGTAGAAAATTTAGTTTTACCACATGATACTAGCGGTATTTTTATCGCGGTTCAAGATCGTGTATATGATGGTATTCCTTTTAATATCAATCAAGATGATGTAGTTATTCAACATCGTACATACGGATTTGTTGTAGATGACTGGATAAAGACGAAAGAAATTTCAAATCAATTAAATAGTATATTCAATGCAGATGCAAGAGAAGATAATTTCCATTTTCAAGCTTTGACTTTAAGTTTGTTAGAGGCAAAACAAACGAATGGATTATTACTTATGGCCAGTGTTTTAGTTGGAATCGTCTTCTTCACATTTGCCGCTAGTTTTATTTACTTCCGGTTATATACTGATTTGGATCGCGATCAACAACAATATAAAATGATTTCGAAAATGGGATTAAGTAAGCGAGAGTTGAAAAAAGTTGTAACGAGACAGTTATTATTAATGTTCTTTTTACCGATTACCATTGCAGTAATACACACAGTGGTTGCTTATATGGCATTGCAACAATTAGTCGATTTTTCTATTTTAAATAGTTCTATTGTAATTTTAATTTCATTTATCTGTATACAAGTTTTATATTTCTATATAACTCGTTGGCGTTATTTACAGAAGCTTTATAAAACTATGGAACAGTAGGGAATATGAGTAAGTAAGACTGCATAAAAGCATGTAAAAACAATTTGAGTTATGAAAGGAACTGTGATGAAGAAAATATTATCTATTTTCATTTTAAGTATATTAATGTTAATAAGTTTAAGTGCATGCTCTAAAAATGAAAACAGATTTCCAGCTAACGGTGTATTAATCATTGGAGATGAAAATAATACTTTATCAATTATGAATCGTTATCAGGAAATTACGAAAGAAAATGAAGTGTTTTCTGTAAAAACGGGTACATTTGGAAATGGACAAGTTTTAATTTTAAATGAATCTACAGCACAAGCGTTGATTAAAACAAAGGTTTTTCGTGAAAGAGAGAATGGATCCAAATTTAGACCTATAGGTACGTTACCTAAGTTACCAAAAGAAGGCTCGATTTTGTTGGCACAAGAAGATGAAAAAAATTTAAAAAGTATTGAATTAGAAGGAAAGGAGTTTGCTGTTAAATACGGTAGTGATGCTTGGATAGGTAACACTCGTAAATATCCAACACAAGCGTATGTAATTGTAGCAAAAGATAGTGTGTATAAAGAATTAAAAGCAAATGAAACGAAAATGCATCTTCTCCACCTGAACAAGTCTTTAGGTGATGAAAAACCTAAAATGTCGACAGATAATACATTAATAAATGAAAAAGTAAAAGTAGAAAAGTTAATTAAAGATCATCAAGGGGAAGTATCATTTCAGTTTGTAACGATTGGAGAAAAATCTTAAAAAAGAGTTCGAGTTTGATAGAAATTTTATCAATCTCGAACTCTTTTTACTTTAGAGCATTCATATAACATAGATTACATTACTTCATTTAATCGAGTCTCACTTGTTTCTTCAATCGCAGTTGAATTTTGAACTGAATTATTTTGTGCTTCTTTTTCTTTACGAGCCTTTTGTAGCATTTCAAGTATAATCCATAAAGGAACACCTTTATCTTTTAGCATCTTCCATAAATCTAATTCATTAAATTTATGCTCAGGTTGTTTCATCTCTTTTTCAGATGAACGAATATCAAATTTGATGGGATCATTTGATTTTTTATCTTCAAGTTTAGTAGAAGAGATAGTATTATGCTCAAGATTAGATGGAGTTATTTTAGTAGGTTGAGATAATGTATGAATATTTGATCTGATTTGCATGCTTTTTCCTCCTTTTCAAGCAATGAGATTAGTTTTCTTATGGTTTTTAAATCTTTTTAACATGAGGAAACTATACCTAATTATAAATTCAAATAAATAGATTTACAAGGTGCATTGTAAAAAGTAAATGTTTACTTGAATTAATATTTATCAACATTTGTATATGTTTTCTATATATACAACGTATATATAATAATTTACATTATGTTTAAGTTATTAAAGCATGCTGTAAAGTGAAAAATGTAAACGTTTTATCAGGGGGAGGAAATATGGGGAAGTTATTTTTAAAAATATGTTTTTTTGCATTAGTGGCTGTTTGTTCATTGGTAGCGAAAATAACATATGCTGAAGAGAGTCAACAAAATAATTATCCGATCATTTTAGTAAATGGGTTTGCCGGATGGGGTAGAGAGGAAATGCTAGGGGTTAAATATTGGGGGGGTGTTCATGATATACAAGAAGATTTGAAACGCAATGGTTATACAGTTCATACCGCAGCTGTTGGACCAGTTTCTAGTAACTGGGACCGTGCATGTGAATTATATGCCCAAATTAACGGTGGAACAGTAGACTACGGTGCCGCACATGCTGAGAAACATGGACATAATCGTTTTGGTAGAACTTATAGTGGTTTTGCGCCGAATTGGAGTGAAACAAATAAAGTTCATTTAGTTGGGCATAGCATGGGTGGACAAACGATTAGAACATTAGTACAGCTATTAAAAGAAGGCAGTTTTGAAGAAAAAAATCATGTGAAAAATCACCCAAACACCAAAATATCACCATTATTTGAGGGTGAGAAATCATATGTTCATAGTGTTACAACATTAGCAACTCCTCACAACGGTACAACACTTGCGGATGGTAGTCTTCTACTACCGTTCGTTAAAGATTTACTCATTACAGCTGCAAGTTTTGGAGGAAACGATAATTTATCACTATATGATTTTAAATTGGATCAATGGGGCATAAAGAAAAATGTTGGAGAGTCCTTTTTCCAATACAGTAATCGTATTCTAAATAGTTCACTTTGGAAAAATACAAAAGATATAAGTCAATGGGATTTAAGTACAGATGGTGCAAAGGAGTTAAATAATTGGGTAAAGACGCAACCGAATGTGTATTACTTATCCTATAGTGGACATGCATCACAAGCGGCACCTATAACAGGTTTACATTTGCCTCATATAACGATGAATAAAGTGTTAATGGGGAATGCATTTTTCTTAGGTTCCTATGCAAGGTATGAAGAAAATCGTCCATTAATTGATACTACTTGGTGGCAAAATGATGGTGTAGTAAATACAAGTTCTATGATTGCACCTTCTTCTAATGCTACCGTAAATAATAATGAGTCATTACAGATTGGGAAATGGAATCATATCGAAACGAAAGCAAATTGGGACCATCTCGACATGGTAGGATTAAGTATTTCAGACACGTTAGGTTTTTCTAACATTCAAGAGTTTTATAGAACAATTGCTGAAAAGCTATCACGTTTACCGAAATAGGTAATAATAAAGCGCTCTCGATGGAATTCGAGGGCGCTTTATATTATATTGAAAGAGGGATTTGGTAGAAAAATATGGGGGGATATTATGAAAATTAAAGTTGTACTATCAGGATATGGAACAGTAGGAAGAGAGTTTATAAAATTACTACATGAAAAATGTTCATATATATATGAAACATATGGTATAGAGTTAGTTGTAAGTGGCGTATTAGGCAGAAATGTTGCAATACATAATGAGGATGGATTATCTATTCACAACTTATTAATTTATGGTAGCAGTAGTGCTGCAATTGAAAAGTATATAGAATATCATCCGGAGGAACGTGCGACAGATAACATAAGTGGTACAGTGCTGGTAGAATCAACAGTTACAAACCTTAAAGATGGAAATCCAGGGAAACAATATATAAAACAAGCGATTGAGAAACAAATGGATATAGTAGCAATTTCAAAAGGTGCGCTTGTTACAAACTGGAGAGAAATAAATGAAGCAGCAAAAATTGCGAATGTACGAATTCGATATAGTGGTGCAACTGCGGCCGCATTACCGACACTTGATATTGGTCAATTTAGTTTAGCTGGTTGCCATGTTGAAAAAATAGAAGGAATATTAAACGGTACAACAAATTATATTCTTACGAAAATGAATGAGGAAGATATTACGTTTGAAGAAGCACTGAAAGAAGCGCAACGTAAAGGAATTGCTGAGACGAACCCAATATTGGATGTAAGCGGATCTGATAGTGCTTGTAAATTGTTACTTTTGACAAACAGTTTAATGGGAACAGAGCATATGCTTACAGATATATATATAAAAGGAATTGAACATGTTACAAAACAACAAATTCGAAATGCTAAGGAACAAAATAAATTTATTAAATTAATAGCTTCAGCGTATAAGGATCAGGATGGTAAAGTGACTCTTAAAGTAGAACCGTACGAAATAGATAAGAATCATCCACTAGCAAATGTAAATGGTACAGAAAAAGGAATTACGTTCTTTACAGATACGATGGGGCAAGTTACTACAATTGGTGGTGCTTCTAATCCACGAGGCGCTGCAGCTGCAGCTTTAAAAGATGTAATTAACTTATATCGTAAAGATTTGTCACGTATGAACGGGTAGTAAAATTATCAATGGGTTAAAGTTTCACTTTATAAAACCGTACCGCCCTTTATAAAAAATACATATGTAGTGGACCTTTTGAGAATGAAATAATTATGCAAAAATGATTGCAGGGGGTAAGGAATTGTTTAAAGATTTTAAAGTTGTCAAAGAGCGTCCCGTTTATATTCAATTGAAAGATTATTTAAAAAAGATGATTATGAAAGGGCATTTGCTCGGGGAGCAAAAAATTCCTTCGACGAGGGAACTTAGCGAATTATTAAGTGTGAGCAGAAATACTGTGCTAGCTGCTTATGCGGATTTAGAGCAAGAAGGACTTATATATGCAGTTAAAGGAAAAGGGAATTTTGTTGCGAAGGTTGATATTTCAAACACTTCGTCTGTTGAAATAGATTGGAAAAATAAACTTAATACAGTTACTTTATTAGCGGATGAATTAGATTTAATGAAACATGGTGTTCGCTGGGAAAAAGGAATGATTGTTTTTAACAGTATCGCTCCGGACGAAAAGCTATTTGATGTGGAAAATTTCAAAAGAGCTTTTCTTACTCGTATGTCCATTGAAGGTGATGTCGTATTAAATTACGGATACGCAAAAGGCTATAGACCGTTAATGAAATATCTACTTCATTATATGGAAATGAAAGGTGTAGATATTTCGAATAAAGACATTTTAATTACAAATGGATTTACAGAAGGGTTAGACATTGTTCTATCCTCGTTATCAAAGAAATCAGGGCGGGTTATTTGCGAGAATCCGACTCATCATGCTGCACTCAAGCTTTTCCGCCTACATGGTCTTGAAGTGCATGGAATAAATATGAATGAAGATGGTATTGATACGAACGAAGTGGAAAAAAGCTTGCGTGAAAAAGAGTTTGATTTTGCATATTTAATTCCTTCCTATCATAATCCAACCGGTATTGTTACGAGTTCAGAGAAAAGAACGGAACTGATGAGATTATTTTCAAAATATAAGGTTCCTATTATAGAAGATGGATTTAATGAGGAACTACGTTATTCAGGTTCACATTTAGCCCCACTATTAACTTTTGCTGGTGCTGGTAATAATGTGATTTATATTAGTAGCTTTTCTAAGGTACTTTTCCCTGGTTTACGTGTTGGATGGATCATTGCAGATAAAGAGCTGATTCATTATTTAGAAAGTGTAAAAAGAGCAAGAACAATTCACACATCTACTTTAGATCAAGCTGTTCTTTTTCAATATTTACATGAAGGATATTTTGAAAAATATTTAAAAAAGGCAAGGTCTGTTTATAAGAAAAAATATGAGTTAGCTGTTGGGGCGTGTAACGAGTACATTCCGTTTCAAAGAATGACCGGTGATGGTGGACTTCATTTATTTATAGAGTTAGAAGAAAAAATTCATGCCCGCACACTTTTGCAAAAGTGTTATGAGCAAGGGGTTACTTTTTCTCCTGGAGATGTGTTTTATTCTGATGGAGAAGGAGCGACCACTTTTCGATTAGGATTTTCACGCCTGAAAGAAGAAGAAATAGTTCGTGGAATCAAAATAATCGGTGATACAATAAAAAACGAAATTTGGAGTTGAGAAAATGAGAATTGGCGTTATTATGGGAGGAGTATCCTCTGAAAAACAAGTATCCATTATGACTGGAAATGAAATGATTGCAAATTTAGATAAAAATAAATATGAAATTGTACCAATTACATTAAATGAAAAAATGGATTTAATCGAAAAAGCGAAAGACATTGATTTTGCATTGCTCGCGTTACACGGAAAATACGGAGAAGATGGAACTGTTCAAGGAACGCTTGAAAGTTTAGGTATTCCTTATAGCGGAAGCAATATGTTATCTAGCGGTATATGTATGGACAAAAATATTTCGAAAAAGATTTTACGTTATGAAGGAATAGAAACACCAGATTGGATTGAACTTACAAAAATGGAGGATCTAAATGTTGATGAATTAGATAAATTAGGATTTCCGTTAGTGGTAAAACCAAACTCTGGTGGCTCGAGTGTGGGGGTAAAGATTGTCTATGATAAAGATGAATTAATTTCAATGCTGGAAACGGTGTTCGAATGGGATTCTGAAGTAGTAATAGAGAAATATATAAAAGGTGACGAGATTACATGTTCCATTTTTGATGGAAAACAATTACCTATTATTTCAATTCGACATGCGGCGGAGTTCTTTGATTACAATGCGAAATATGATGATATTAGTACAATTGAAGAAGTTATCGAACTTCCAGCTGAACTTAAGGAACGTGTAAACAAAGCGTCCCTGGCTTGCTATAAAGCATTAAAATGCAGCGTTTATGCAAGGGTGGATATGATGGTGAAGGATGGTATTCCATATGTAATGGAGATTAATACATTACCAGGGATGACGCAAGCGAGTTTACTACCAAAAAGTGCAGCTGCAGCTGGAATTGAATATAGTAAACTATTAGATATGATTATTGAAACTTCATTAAGAGTAAGAAAAGAAGAAGGATTTTAAGTAGCGGTATCATGAATAACTTTTGACAGTTACATGAAGTATGTTATGATGAATACAATACGAAAATTAAATATTTTATCCACTAGGGGAGCCTATTATAGGCTGAGATCAAATTGGAATTTGAGACTCTTAGTACCTGATCTGGTTAATACCAGCGTAGGGAAGTGGGAAAGACATTGCTATTTAATAAATAAAAACTGTCAATTTCACTTTCTTTACGCCTGTAAAGAAAGTTTTTTTGTTTTACAGATGTAATAATGGTGGGTAAATACTTAAATTTTATACATAATTGGAGGGATTTAAATGACTTTTTCACAATCATTACGTAAAGAAGTAGATTCAATTTGGGAAGCTAGTTTTCATCATCCTTTTGTAAAAAAACTTGGTGAAGGAACGTTAGATTTAGCTAGTTTTCGCTATTACGTGCTTCAAGATTCATATTATTTAAGTCACTTCGCTAGAGTACAAACTTTAGGAGCTGCAAAAGCACTGGAATTAGAAACGACAGCTCGTATGGCACACCATGCTCAAAATACATATGAGGCGGAATTATCTTTACATGAGAATTTTGCGAAGAAATTAGGGATAACACAAGAAGAAAAAGATAATTTTATCCCTGCTCCAACTGCATATGCATATACTTCACATATGTATCGTGCTGCGTATGAAGGGCATTTAGGTGATATCATTGCAGCCATTTTACCTTGCTATTGGTTATATTATGAAATTGGTGAGCGTTTAAAAGAGTGTCAGCCAGAAGAGCCAATTTATAACGAATGGATTTCTGCTTATGGATCTGATTGGTTCCGAACATTGGTTGAAGAACAAATTACACGATTAGATGCAATAGCTGAAAAAGTAACAGAGGCAGACCGAAATCGAATGAAACAACATTTTATTATTAGCAGTCAATATGAATATTCATTTTGGGAAATGGCTTATACATTAGAAAAGTGGCCGATAAGTACAAAAGAGAAAAACGTAATAGGATAAAGAGAAGAGATATTGCTATTCACAGGTGTGAATCATATTTATGTATATGATTTAACAAAAGAAGTATCGTAAAAAGACGCATCAATCTAAGTGCGTCTTTTTTTAATTTTTAAAAATGAACCAGTGGAAAAATATGCTAAAAATAGGTACATGAACAAGGTGCATCATCTACTGATAGGTCATATTTTGTAGGTGTACGTATTGAACTTAGTTTATAGTATCGTGCTATTTCTACTTAGATTTAACGAACAGAAATATAGGAAAGTGTCGAAAGGTTTAAAGTTAATAAACGGAGGTCATGAAAATGAATCAGTTTCAACAAGAACTACAAGCGTTAAGCCTTAATGATTACCAGTCTGGAAATGTTGTGTATTGGGACCAGCAAAACCAATATCCATATTACTATATTGAAGATGCTGCTCGTCGCTGTGGCGGTTGTGGTCGCTGTGGCGGTTGTGGTCGTTGTGGCGGTTGTGCAGATCGCTGTGGTGGATTCCGTTGTTTTGGTTGCTT